>CAZZWA010000041.1:14617-20638 GCA_964657555.1 uncultured Microcoleus sp. | reverse complement strand
ATCTGCGGAATTAGCAGTTGCCCATCAATTGAATTCGACTGACTGCCAATGCCCAAAAAGCGCCCATCTTCGTGGTGAACCCGCAACTTTTCTATCAATGCAGGCGACACAAGGGATGGTAAGGGAATAACTTGTCCTTGACACCATCGACGGGCACTTGTTGTTGGTAATGTGACAACGGCTAAATGCTCCAAAGCATTTGCTGGTAGTATTGGGTGAAACGTTCCTTGTTGCAACTGAGTTTCTAATTGCTCAAAGCTCAGACTATCTCTCAAACTGAAGCCACAACTCTCCGTGCGAGTCAGGGCAGCAAGAGTTCCACCAGTTTGAAGGGCTGCGCCCAAATCGCGAGCGATCGCCCTAATATAAGTTCCAGGCCCGCAGGTGATCGCCACATCCAATTCGGGAAACTCCCCCGAACGCCAATCCAGAATTTCGATTTTGTGAACCTCTACAGGTCGAGGTGACACTTCAACAGCTTCACCAGCTCTAGCCAAATCGTAAAGGCGTTTTCCTTGCACCTGGATGGCACTGTAATTGGGCGGCACTTGCTGAATCCTCCCCTGAAATAACTCAAGAGCCGATTTTACCTGGTCTAAAGTCAACTGATCTGCTGGTTGAGTCGCAATTGTTGCTCCTTCCAAGTCATCGGTAGCGGTACTCATACCCAGCCGAATTGTTGCCCAGTATGCCTTCTCTGGTCGTAAATACTGTAAAAGTCGGGTAGCCTTGCCTAGGGCGATCGGTAATACACCAGTTGCGGCAGGGTCTAAAGTCCCCCCATGTCCCACCCGTTTGAGGTGCAAAAGTCGCCGTACCCGCGCTACACAGTCGTGGGAAGTTATGCCAAATGGCTTGTTTAAGTTCAAAAAACCTTGCACAGCCTAATCCTACAGATTCCCGATTAACCGCATTGATGGTCTCAAACTAAAAAATGGGGTTCTCTGCACTAAGTACAAGAAAACCCTGCTAACCCTAGCGTTTAGGAGTTTCAGCCGTGGTTTTTCCGTTCAGTTGACTTGGCTTCAGTGACTGGATGAGACTTAACGGCATAGGACTTTGACTGATAGAGTTAGCGTAGGTAGCACTTAGGTAGGGATGATATTGTGCGTTACCAGCAACATAAGTTTCAAAAAAGGCCAAACTTAGAGCTTTGACATATTGAAAAGCGATCACTGGATCTGGCCCCAAAACTGAAGTGGGCAACTGCACAACACCATTACTTTGGGCTGATTCTGCCAAAGTGGAAAAGTGGGTTCCCTCTTGAAAGAGGGCGAGATACTTATGAGGTGTTGTTAGCCAAGTAAAAGGTTGAATCTGTTCTGGTAAAGCTGGTGCGATGGCATCAGCACTAGAGGCAACCAGCATCAGCGGAATTTTAATTTTGGCAACTTCAGTTTGCCCAAAGATAGTGCTATCGATAGGGTTGATCGCGATCGCGGCTTTGACTCTTTCATCTTGCAACTGATAGTCAATTGGGGGCAGCACGAGGGCTCTACACTGGAGCAGAATCGAGAGATTCAAAGAATCATTAAAGCGGCAACCTTTTTGCAGTTGCTCAAAATTAATCTTCGCACCAGCAAGAGCCAAAGCCGTGTAGCCTCCGAATGACTGACCGATGACACCGACCTGTTGCATATTCACTTGCCCTGAAAATGAGCGTTCCAGTTCATCCAGCACATCCTTCACATCCAAAGGCCGGTCAATTAATTCTCTCGGAGGCGACACATCTTTGGCGAGGCCATTGATTAAAGCTTGCAATTGCCCAGAGTTGCTACCGGGATGCTCCGGCACAGCAACGGCAAATCCATAAGAAGCTAAGTGTTCGGCTAAATAAGCAAAAGTCTTGCGGTCACCTCCTAGTCCGTGAGAAATAACGATCACTGGGATCAACCCTGCTTGCGGGGGGGTTGGCAGGTAAATATCGACAGGGAACGTACGGGCGCGGTTGGGGTTGTTGATGATCAATGTTTGCTTTGAGAATTTCACCTGCCCTGGTTGTCGTAAGTCTGGTAATTTAGACAAACTGATTGATAGCGGGGTTAATGCCTCAGTTGAGGCTTCCTGGTTAACAGATGCGATCGCCACCTGTGTTTGCCGAATCGTATTTGTCAGATCGCCAATTACCTCAAAGCCACGACTTGAGTTGATTCGAATGCCTTGAGTGGGAAACTTTTCTAGCACGCCTAGCAGCGTCAAGCCTTCTGGTTCTGCCGCTGCTAGAATTAATGCCGACCGAATTGCGTAAAAACCTGATTGACCGGATTGAGTTTGAATAATCTGACCAACCCGTTGTAATAAAATTTGTCCTAAAGGCGAGTAAAGAAACTGAGAGACTGCTAGAGGCGTCACATCAACTTTCGCCAGCAGAACCTGCCGCAGCTGCTCTAGCTGTTTTTTGTCTACATACCCTGCATACGCGGCTAAGTCTTCGTTAATTTTGCCTTTTCTAGCATAGACTTCTAGAGCAGAAACGGGAAGAGAGAACTCTAATGGCCCGTAAGTGACATAAATCCGCTCTGCTCCGGAGGCAGGATTGACAAAGGCAAAAGGGAGAAGGTAGAAGACAAAAGAAAGAATTTTTTTCCCTATTTCTTGTTCTCTTTGGCTTTTTACTTTTAACTTCCTTGGTGAGCGTTTTGTTGTGGCTCTCAAGGCAGGGGAAAGGCTATTCATCGGGCTTGACTCCTCACACCGTTTGACATTATTTTCAAACGTTTTAGTACGCAAAGTAATGATATGGGCAGTTTTGTGTCCCATTGCTTGCGCTACCCCAGTTATACACCTTCGCACCCGCTCAGACAAAAGTTCTCATACTATTTCGCTAAATATTTACTACAAATCACCTCCCTTGCTTCCCTTGTCCTCTATTTGTAAGGAACTTAAAGTGAAATGTTCTTAGTTGGGTGAAGAATAGCTCATGCACTTTTATCCACTACTTATTAGATAAAACAGGATAGACTTCCACACAACTGTACGCCTCTACAGCCGACTCCTGAGCAGACTGCTGGAGTAGCGGAATTTCCACAATGAACTCCGTACCCTGTCCGGGTGTTGAGCTGCACTGCAATTGGCCGCTGTGACGCTCGACTACAACACGGTAGCTGATGGATAACCCCAACCCAGTGCCTTTTCCTACAGGTTTGGTTGTAAAGAAGGGGTCAAAGATCCGTGGCTTGATGTCTTCTGGAATACCAGGGCCGTTGTCTGCAATCCGGATGCATACTCTATGCGGGTCTGGCGCTTCGGTGCGAATCCAGATGGTGGGTAATTGGTGCTCGGCACTCTCTTCTCCTTGTTCCCTGACTCCTGACTGGCAGTGCCCACTTACCTCAGAGAGCGCATCGATTGCATTAGTCAAGAGATTCATGAACACTTGGTTAAGTTGACTAGGGTAGCACTCTACTAGAGGTAAGTTACCATACTCTTTAATAATCTGAATGCGAGGGTTTGAGCCTTCTCGTTTCAACCTATGTTGCAAAATTAAGAGGGTGTTATCTAAACCCTCATGCAGATCGACAGGCTTCTTTCCGGCTTGATCTACGCGAGAGAAGTTACGCAGTGATAAAACTAAATCACGGATGCGGTCTGCCCCTATCTTCATAGAAGCCAGCAGTTTTGGAAAATCTTGCACCAAGAATTCCAAGTCGATAGCTTCTGCTTGCTCTTGGATTTGGGCAGGTGGCTGGGGATAGTGAGTCTGATATAGAGCTAATAAGTAGAGCAGGTCTTTGGCATACTGACTTGCTGGTGTGAGATTGCCGTAGATGAAGGAAACTGGATTGTTAATTTCATGGGCAACACCAGCAACAAGTTGCCCTAGAGAAGACATCTTTTCGCTCTGAATCAGCTGAGATTGAGTTTGTCGCAGTTCTTGCAAAGCTTTTTTCAGATTAGTTGCTTGTTCTCTTAACAGCGCTTCTGATTTGCGCAAAGCAATTTCTGCCTGCTGGCGTTCTACAAGTTCAGCCGACAACTGCTCGAATAACCCCGATTGCTGAATAGCGATCGCCAGTTGCACACTTAGCTGTTTGAGCAATTCTACTTCCGATTTCTGCCATGGTCGCAGGTCACTACAGTGATGGGCGATCAGCAGTCCCCACAGTCGATTTTGGGTAGCGCTACGCGCCGCTACGCTAGAAGATTTTAGATCTTGGATTGATGATTGGGAAGATAAAAAGGAGGAAGCATTGCTCAAACTCTTTTGTCCGCAATCCCCTCTCCCTAGTTCCATTATCGTTTGTTCACTTTGTAAAACTGGAACTACCAGATTAGCTTTAACTTGAAACTGAGCTAGTAAATCGATGTGGCATTGCTCTAAATCCGCTGTATGGATATCATCAATAGCTCGAACCCTACCTTGTTGATAAAGGGAGGCACAATTTTTCTGAAAACAAGTGTCTTGAATGTTGGTGCCCAGGATGGGTGTCCAACCAGCGCCAACCGACTCAGCAACCACGACGCCGCTATTATCCGGATTAAAGCGGTAAAGCACGACCCGGTCAGTTTTGAGAAAGTGCCGCACTTCTTCCACAGCAATATTGAGGACTTCTTCCAGGTTAAGAGACCCACGGATGCGTTGGGCGATCGCTCCCACCAACCTTTCTCTTCCCAGCAGCCGCCGTAGCGCTTCCTCTGTCTGCTTGGCGGGAGTAATGTCCTGCGTCATTGCCATTCCCGCACGAATCGAACCATCCTCGTTTTTTACTGGCACTGTATGTACTAGATAGATGCGATCGCCATACGGCACTTCTGTTGTCTTTGTAACGCCACAGAGAGCTGCATGATAGTTTGGTTCTAGGAGATCGCAAATTTCTGACGAAAAAACTTCTCTCAGAGTTTTTCCTTGTAGTAGCTCCTGAGACAGACCGATATTTGCTAACTCTACGCCTTCAGCAACAGTGAAGCGCAAATCGCGGTCAAACAAAAGCACAACTCCGTTGGGAAAGTTTTTGACCAGTGTACGGTAAACTTCTTCACTTTTCCGGAGGTCTAACTCTGCCTGCATGCGAGCTGTAATATCCACCACTGTCCCAGTCATGCGCACTGGTGTGCCACTGCCATCACACAACACCGCCCCTCTACAGGCTACCCAGCAGACCGTCCCGTCAGGGCGGAGGATGCGATGTGTGAGCTTGATGTTTGTTCCTGTCTCCATTACAGAAGCCAGCTCCCGTCTCATGCGGTGAGTGTCCTCGGGATGAATGCAGTTTATATAAGCTTCGTATGTGCCATCGAATGAACCAGCAGCAAGGCCAAAGATGGATTCTACATCCTCCGACCAGATCATCTTGCCAGTCTTCATATCCCAGTCCCAAACACCCATATTTGCCGCAGTGAGGGCGAGTCGCAGCCGTCTCTCGCTTTCTTGGAGTGCTGCCTCAGACTGTTTGCGTTCAGTAATATCTGTCTGGATGCCAATAAAGTTAGTCAGTTGCCCTTTGGCGTCGCGCACGGGAGAGATTGTCAGGTCATTCCAGAAAGGCGTTCCATCCTTTCGGTAATTCTTTAATACTACCCGGAATTCTTGCTGAGTGCGTAAGGCATGACGAATCTGCTCTATTGCTGCTGAGTCGGTGTCTGCTCCTTGTAAAAACGAGCAATTACGACCGATGACATCCTCTCTCGAATAGCCCGTTATTCTCTCAAAGGCAGGATTGCAATAAATAATGGGCTGATGGGGAACGGTGGCATCAGTGATCGCAATTCCGCAGCTTGTTGCTGCCATAGCCCGGTCGTACAACCATAGTGCCCCATTATCCTGTTGGGAATGGGTTGGGTCAGAGAACGCGCCAAACCTTATTTGCTTGTTGGGCATCATCGCACATGGTAAAAGCGAAAGTTTAAGAGAAAAGATAACCCGCTTGCCCCATTTTTTCAGGGGTAAGAAGTCAGGAGACACAATGGTGTAGAGACGTTCTGCCGGAATGTCTCTACTGGTGACTATCGGGCCAGAAAACTCCCTCCGGCTGGGGGAAACAGAAAGATTATTTTCAGCATTCAAACTACATCAGAGCACTT
>CAZZWA010000041.1:0-14517 GCA_964657555.1 uncultured Microcoleus sp. | reverse complement strand
TGTGAGTATCCTGTAAAAAACTAAGAGCCCAAAGGCCGACCTCTTCAGTCGGTGATGTTAATGATGAATCTGTAGACTCAAGACATACCGACCCATTTGGACTTTTTCTGCCCACAGCTCGTATTCCACTTGTAGAAAAACCGGCAAGGGGCGACTCTCAAAAATCAAATCGCGGGTGAAGTTACGCAAGCGTAACGGCCCATTCCCCTTGAGTGACTCGCTGTGCAACCAATAGCGACTAATGCCGTAAATGCCTTTTTCCCAGAGGTGACGATAACTCATCTTAGAATTGCCCTGCATGGTCATGATTACCCGGTAGGGCGAAATCTCTAACCATAGAAGCCGGGGGCTAGTCTTTGTCGCTTGTTGGGCCACCTCTGTTGCTTCCTGTTCTAGTTTTGGTTCCCAGTCAGGTAGCGCTGGCTCTGTCAACAGCAGATGAAACCGCTCTTTGTCCTTTTGATATAGTGTGGCGGCAGTTTCAATCGTAGACCCGATCGGCAGGTCGGTAGATACAAGTGATAGACAAACGGGCCTGCGTTGATGCGTCAGCATGGAAGGTGGGGATAAAAAAGGGATATTAATAAGCATAGCTTCACATTCATTTTGACATCCTCCCACCGCTAATCGCTTACGCGATCTAGCGGCGGATGCCAAACTTCAATGTCTTGTCTTCCTAGTTCATCGGGTTGCCCAAACCAATATCCCCTCGACAGGTATTTTGTTGTAGCAACGTCTGTCCCACGGCAGCCAGTCCTCATTTCTTGACTTCTTGTGCTGATGCTACATCTCGGTCTTTCCGAGATCCGCAGAAAAGACAATTATGAATTCTGACGCTTAAGTCTTTGGGAACGTGGGTATCACATTGAGGACAAACCTGTGATACCCCATTAGCATCAACCTTAAGAAAGAATACATTGCTTCTTAGATCTAGGAAGCGATTCCTAGTCAACGAGCTGCTTCTAGAAGACGGGAAAAGTAAAAACTGGTTTTGGTCATTGCTTGGCGCTGAATTGAAAAGCCAGCGCTTTCTAGAATTTTGACGATATCAGCCTCACGATGCAGGTAAGCGCGAGTCGCTTTACTGGCACCAGGGAAAAAGCCGCCAACTTTTTTAAGCAAACTGAGGGCCAACGTTTTAGGTGCAAAGCTGAGAATCAGGCGAGACTCAGCCATCGAACTGAGATGGGTAATCATCTCGGCTGCCTGAGCTTGGGGATAGTGGATCAGCACATCCAGACAAACGATCGTATGGTAACGCCCACTTAAGGTCTCTAAATCTTGCACGGCGAAAATCGGATTACCTATGTTGTCTGAGACTAAAGAAGCTCTTGCCTTCGCTTCCTCCACCATTTTCTCAGAAATATCACTGGCATAGACTTTAGCACCAGCTTGAGCTAGGGGAATGCTCAAGCTACCTACGCCACAACCAGCATCGCAAATTGATAGCCCCACTAAGTTGTCATCTGCTTCCAGCCATCTGAGTACCGTATCAACTGTCTGTTGATGCCCGATGCGAATATCCATCTGGACTTTGTTGACCTCGCCATCGCCGTAAATCCGCCGCCAACGGTCAAATCCAGTGGCATTGAAATATTCTCGAACAATTGTTTTGTCATCAGCTATGTTCATAAAAAATTATATTCTTCAGCGATTTACCACAGATCAACTTACCATCCTGCGCGACTAGTGGCATAAATCTGAGAGCCAAGGGGTGGGCACTGCTGAATGTTGCTAGATAGGTTAACCATAAGGCAACAAGCGCTGCCAATTGAGTTCGCCAGTTGAGCGATTTAGATGCCAGCGTAGTAGATAAGCAGGTTGACCAGCAGAAAGTCCTGGTAGACCAATTGCTCGTCGGGGGGCTTCTGTGGCCAGCGCGATTACTTTGTGCTGCGCGACACACTGGCGCGTCGGCATCGCTTCCCTAACACTTACCGCGCTTTCCACTTCACAGACTCCCCACTTTGCCAGATTCTGCACTCCCACTAATAGCGGTAAAGTTGTACCAGATAGGGTGCCATCCGGCAGTCGTGCCGTGCCGTCTTTGACTTCAATCTGACGACTATCCCAGGGATAAACGCCATCTGGCAACCCTAAAGGTGCCAGGGCATCGCTAACCAGGAAGATTCCTTGCTCATAGTTGCTAGCTCGTAGTAGCATCTGGATCATAGTGGGACAAACGTGCTGACCATCAGCAATCAGACCGCACTTCACTTCAGGATGGACTATGGCCGCTCCCAGTAATCCAGGTTCCCGGTGATGCAAACTGGGCATGGCATTGAAGGCATGAGTCACCATTGATGCACCCAGTTGAAATGCCTGTTCTGCTTGAGCTGCTGTGGCTTGAGAGTGACCGAGACTAACAGTAATGCCGAGCGATCGCAAATAGGGTATGACCTCACCCGTATCATCTAGCTCTGGGGCTAGTGTGATCGCTCTGACGATTTGGGCATAATCTCCCAGCACTCGCTTCATGTTGTCAATCGTCAACGGCAATAAATACTCTGCGGGGTGCGCCCCTCGCTTTTGAGGATTCAGAAATGGCCCTTCTAGATGCACCCCAAGAATTTGGGCTACCCCCCCTGCCTTATTAAAGGGGGATGTCACAAAATCCCCTAGGACTGCTAAGGAGCTCTGAATATTCTCCACTGAAGTCGTAACGATGGTTGGCAGAAACCCATCAACACCTTGATCCCACAAGAATTTACCAATTTCGGGTAGGCGATCGCAATTCTCTCGATTCAAATCTGGAAATGCTAAGCCTAATGCCCCATTGATCTGAAGATCCACACCACCCAGCGAAACCAAGTCTCCTGCAACGTCCAGCACTTGTAAATCTGCCGATGGCACTTTTTTGAATACCACATCCATTGACAGAATTGATTTTATGATGCCCTGACTATCAATCAAAATCTGCTGCAAACCTTTGTAGCCAAATAGTCTAGCGTTAAGAATATCTAAGGGCACACCGCTTTTTGGTGTTATTGCTTCCGTCATCTTTCCTTTGGCAACAAGATTTGTGACGTACTGGGCTACTCTAATTTTTCTGCTTTGTTGTTAGGTAATTCTCATAGAGATGGTCAGAAGACAAGATATTTCTATCCCATCTTCTAACCGCCTATCGATCCTAACGCCAACTGTTGTCTCAGTAGGCGCATGGTTACCAATAAATGATACCAAGTTGCCATCGGAAATATAACTACGGGAATGGGGCATAACGCATCCGATAATTACAGTTTTGACCGCAACTTGGTATGAGCTAAATAAGTGTTCCATCCGGAATTACTGCATTTTTCAGCACCACGACAATGCCACTGCGGATTAAAAAGCCTTGATGCTCGCGGTTGGCCTCCTCCACTCTATCTTTGTTAATGATTTGAACATTGCAACCAACACGAGCGTTTTTGTCGATGATGGCACGGCGAATGGTTGTGCCTGAACCGATACCTAGGGGCACCTGGCCATCTTGACAGTTGGATTGACGCTCTGCATAAGGTTGGTAGAAGTCGGCTCCCATAATCAGGGTATCTTCAATTAAGCAATTGGATTCAACACGCGATCGCACTCCCAATACCGAATGATTTATGCGGCAGTCCTTGAGGATGCAGCCTTCGCCCAGAATCGATTCTGTCACCTGGCAGTCTAAGAGCTTACTGGGGGGCAAGTAACGAGCACGAGTATAAATTGGGGCATTCTCGTCGTAAAAGCTGAAAGGCGGCTGCGGTTGTCGCGTCAACGCCAAGTTCGCTTCATAGAACGCCTCAATGGTTCCAATATCTTCCCAGTACCCCTCAAACAAGAAAGCTTGGACGTTATAGTTATTTGCTGAGGCAGGAATAATCTCTTTACCAAAGTCAGTTCGTTCTGGCAGTTCCTTCAGCAGCTCAAACATCACCTCTCTTTTGAAGACATAAATCCCCATTGAGGCAATGTAGGGATTTTTCTGAGCCTGCTCTGGGTTCAATCCCAGCACAGTGGTATCGACTTGCATCTGAGTAAGAGCATTCCCCTTAGGTTTTTCACTGAAGTCAACCACTCTCCCAACGTCATCAATCTTCATCAGCCCGAAATCTGAAGCCCGACGCTCATCCATCGGCACGACGGAGATCGTGATATCTGCGCCAGTTTCTCGGTGGCGTTGCACAAACTGTCGGTAGTCCATCCGGTAGAGGTGATCTCCCGACAAGATCAGGTATTCGTCAACGTCCCATTCCTCAAATAGCCACAGATACTGGCGGACGGCGTCTGCTGTCCCCTGGAACCAGTTGGGGTTTTCCGGCGTCTGTTGGGCGGCTAGCACCTCTACAAACCCATCAGTGAAGCCTGCAAAGCTGTAAGCACGGGCGATATGGCGATTTAGAGAAGCCGAGTTAAATTGGGTGAGAACATAGATTTTAAAGATTTCTGAGTTGACGCAATTGCTGATTGGGATATCAATTAGGCGATACTTTCCTGCCAAGGGCACAGCTGGCTTAGCTCGCAGCTTTGTCAGTGGGTAAAGGCGGGTGCCAGCACCGCCTCCGAGAATTATGCTTAGAACTTTTTTCACGAAAAAACCTCAACGACTGCCAGTGTTCTCCCAAGTTCAGTGTCTGATTGTCGGGGGCAGTTGGCAAGGGGGTATGCTGTAGTCTTTCTGGATCAGCTTTGCAATTGACTCAGAGTGCTAAGCGAGCACGTTTGATACAATAAGGATTCGTTATCGCTGAATTTGTTTGTGTGAGAGGGGAAGATTTACCCCTTTCACACGCTCTCAATCTTTCGGTCAAAAAGATTAAAGTGAGAAGATCTTACTCTTGATTCATAACTTGGGGGAGGTTCTGATGATCAAGAAGATTGCTATAGTTAGCTTTGCTTTAATCTTGCTCGTAACGGTACTGAGCCGTTGGACTTTAGCTCAATCGGCAGGCTATCTAGAATCCCGCCTCTCTAGATTGGAATCTGACAGCTTTAGCATTCGCTCAGAACTAGCCCGCCTTGAGGCTGTGGTCACTCAACTTGCTAACAGCTCTAACTCAGCACCTATAACTATTCGTCCTCCACTCCCAGCCTCTCCCAGAGCCAACAGACAACTGTTAAGCTCAGATCTGACATACAACAGGCTAGCTACCCTAGTCGTTGAACTCAAGCAGCGCATCAACAACGTAGAAACACGAGTTAATCGGTTAGAGAAACGTTAAGGATGGCGGGGTAATCCCGCCATCCTAAGGACTTTCTGCAAGTCATTGGTCGCTTGCGGACTGCTGTGGTGCCTGCGAGCGATCATATGTAACCACGGCTACTGCCACGAGCAGAATAAAGAGTTGCACTCCTGTTGTTTCCCAAGTAGGGTAAAGACCAAGACCTTCCCAAGAGGGCAAAAAGTTGGTAGTGCTAGCGGGCAAAATGCCTGCAACTTGCAAGGCGTGGATGCCACTGCCAACAAATTTAAAGCCGAGATAGTAGATGAGCAAACTGGTGATCGTAAAGAAGGGTTTGAGCGGAATTCGCAAACTACCGCCTAGCATCAGCGCCGCGATCGCCACGAGGATGACTGTACCTAAACCCAAACCACCCACTAGGTCAGTCGTGCTAATAGAGGGGGCGATGCCAATGTAAAACAGAACCGTTTCTGCCCCTTCGCGGAACACAGCTAAGAAAGCCAGCAGGGAGAGAGAAAATACCCTGTTGGTTGCTAAGGCTGATGTCATTTGCTGTTTAATATAACCCTGCCATGCCCCCAGGGATGATTTGCTGTGCAGCCAGTAACTAACATAGAACAGCATGGAGGCAGCAAATAGGCCGACGAAGCCTTCGATCAGTTCTCGGTTGGTGCCAGCCGTCAGGTTCGAGAAGAATGCTTGAAAAATCAAAGCGACAGCCACCGAGGCTAAAATTCCCGCACCCGCGCCGATCCACAGCCAACGACTTTGCTCGCCGTTGCCGCTTTTATTGAGAAATGCCAACAGTGCCACCAGTACGAGTAACGCCTCCATTCCTTCTCGCAGCAGGATCAGGGCTGCATCCAAGAAGCTATAGCGCAAGTTACTATCAGCATAGGGTTGGAGATCTTGTTTCAGTTGGGCGATCGCTGAAGATGCACCTTTGGCATCAGCTGGGCTAGTGTTCAAGAACCCATAGGCTTTTGCCATGTTGTTCTCAACATCTACATATGCCTGTTTTGACTTCGCTGCCACTATGCCTTCCGCTTCCAGCCAGTCCGTCTGGAAACCCTTAATTTCACTAGCAGCTGTGGCTGTGTCATTGTTGTTGATGGCGGCTTCGGCACGGTTGAGTCGCTCAATGAGGCTAGCGATTGTGACTTTGTTTGTGCCTGTTGGAGTCGTTTGGGCCGCTGCTGGCGCGCCATATCCCCCACTGATGAATTTTTGGTCGGTCGCGTGCAGTTTTTGCAGCGCTGCCACTACTAGTTGAGACTGATTGGGCGGCACGGTTGAGGAGAAAGAAAACTTAACTTCACCCATATTGCCCTCAATGTCTTTGTAGGCTTGGCGTGAAACCTTTTTGACTCCATCTTCCACATCGAACCAGTCGTGCTCATATTCTTTATAGACAGCTGCTGCTGCTTGCAAATCTTTTGCATTAGCTTTAGTGAGTGCTTGTTCGATATAAGCATCTAGGCGCTGCATGTCCTGTTGCGGTGTGCTGGCTGCCAGAGCAGGCAATGTCACGACGAACAGCATCACGCTCAGGCCAAGTGCCAATAGCCATTTCCCACGACCGGGCTTGAATACTCGTAATTGTGCCACTTTGAGTTCCTTGTTGCAACATTATTCTAGTCTTGCATCACCCAGAACGAGTTTTTGCTTGCTCAGGGCGATTTCAGTATTTTTCTCTGACAAGATTTTTATTTTTGCTTCAATGTTCAGCTATCTACTTGCAAATATTATTCAATAAGGCGTATTTTATATCAAGGTATTTGAGGAAATTTAGCATCTGGTTCTCATGAGGATTTATAAAGAAAAGTTAAGAGAGCAAACGCTACAAGCTGTAGATGCCTTTGTCTCCTTGTCCCCTTGTCTTCTTTTTTTGAGTGCAGCGCCAGATGGTTGGGTTGCTATGCGTTTCCTTGGAGAGCAGATTGGATGCTGAAGAAAGCAGAGCTTTGGCAGCGTCGCCAGTTCCTCAAACTCGGGTTAGCAGGAGCCCTAGGACTCACGGGTGCAGGACTTGTTCTATCTACTTGGTCGCAGCAGAAATCAACTGTCAAAGTGCCGCCATTGCCAAAGATTGACGAAACTACAGCCAGTGGCAGCAATCCTCTAACAATGCTGAGGGATTTTGACTACGGTACAGTCAAACAAGAAAATGGACGCACCATCCGCGAATTTCATCTAGAGGCAAGAAATACAGAAATTCAACTCACTAGAGCTGTTTCTTTTGCCTCTTGGAACGTTAACGGTCGCGTGCCAGGGCCGACTTTACGGGCAACGGCAGGCGATCGCGTCCGGGTGATCTTTCACAATCATGCAGGGCATTCTCACTCGCTGCATTTTCATGGCACGCACGCAGCCGAGATGGATGGGGTGATTCCCATTCGTTATGGCAGCAGCACTATTTATGAATTTGACGCTGAGCCGTTTGGGGTACACGTATACCACTGTCATATTGCTCCCGTGGTGCGCCATATTGGCAAGGGGTTATATGGAATGTTCATCATCGACCCGCCGCAAGGTCGTCCCCCAGCAGATGAAATGGTGCTGATTATGGGGGGTTATGACCTGAATGAAGACGGTCGAAATGAACTGTATGCCTTCAACGGTATACCGGGCTACTACATGAATTATCCAATTCCCATTCAGCAAGACCAACTGATTCGGCTGTATGTCCTTAATATGATTGAACTTGATGTAGCGGCGACGTTTCATCTCCATGCCAACATGTTTCGAGTCTATCGCACGGGTCGAACCCTAATCCCTAACGAGGAAACAGACGTGATCACAATGGGTATGGCTGAACGTCATATTTTGGAATTTAGCTATCGCTATCCCGGTAAGTATATGTTTCATCCTCATCAAGATGCATTCGCTGAGTCTGGATGTATGGGTCAATTTGACGTGGTTAGCAACACCTAATTTATTGCTAGTCAACGGCCAGAAAAGATTCGTTGCTCTCATAACAGCTTTTTACCATAGCACTTTGGAAGTGAAAACAATGTTCAAAATCCGTCCGATCTACTGTGCGATCGCCATGCTCAGCTTGATAGTTTTCATGGCTTGTAGCAGTCCCAAGGCAGCAAACAATTCAAATAACCAGTCAAGTACAGTTCCTAGTGCTAGCCCTGTTGCTAGTACCACAGACAATGGGGGTCAAAGGCAAATGAATGGTGAAGCAAAATTCAACATCAATACATCCCTCGAACCAGAACTTGAACCAGTTGTCAGCAAACTGAAAATAGATGGGCTTTATGACAACCTTAATAAGGCACGTCCCTACAAAAGCCTGGATGAACTGGTGAGCAAAAATGTACTCACACAAGCTCAGTTTGACCAAGTGAAAGGTCTGCTGACTCTGGATAGCACCCTCGCAGGAGAAGCTAAGGACGCTGACTATTTAGTCAAACTGGGACTGATGAAGGGCCATTTGCTTGTGGCCAAAGAACTGCTAGATATGAAGCGACCAGCAGAAGCACTGCCTCATGTCGGTCATCCTATTGAAGAGCTTTACGTCACCGTCGCCGATCAGTTTAAAGAACGGGGAGTAACCGACTTCAAAGACCAAATGGATGAGATCAAAGACTTCGTCAAGAATAAACCTGGAGATTCACAGGTGATGCCTAAGTTTAATAGGGGAATGGCATCTGTTGATCGAGCAATCGCGGCTTTGCCATCAAGTCAGCGTCAGTCACCCAAATTTGTCGCACAGGTGATCAACGGGTTACTTGATTCAGCCAGTGCTGAATATGGGGGAGCAATTAGCGGCAACAAGATTGAAGAAGTAGATTATCAAGACTCTCGCGGCTTCACGGCTTATGCTTATATGTTGTACAAAGATGTTGAAGCCCCACTGCAAAAAGACAATTCCAAGGCGCAAGAACAGCTGAAGGCTTCTTTAGAAGACCTAAGCAAGACGTGGCCTACAGTTTTACCCCCCAGCCAGCCAGTGATCAGTGGGGATGAGATGGCAGCTAAAGTTAAAAAAATTGAGAAAATTACTCAGCCTATAGCCTCCAGCTCCAGTTCTTCTACTTCTACCAATGCTACTGCCTCACCTACTGCCAGTCTTCAGCCAGACCTTGACAAGTTCAAAACACCTTTGACAGCTGCTCTCGCCGCAGCGCAGGCTAATGATTTAAAACAGGCTAAGCAAGAGAGCGCTAATGCAATTGAGGCTTGGGGAGACATTGAAGATCAGGTCAAAGCTAAATCGAAAGATTCATACAAAACCCTAGAGGCAGGACTAAGCGATGTGCAAACCAGCCTGGTGATTCCTCCCAACCCAGACAAGGATAAGTCAATTAAGGCTTTAGAAGCTATGCTCAAAACAGTAGATACTGAAGCAGTCAAGCTTAAGTGACATCCCATAAACGCTAATCCTTGGCAAGACATAGCGCTGGATTGCCAGATCGCCAAGGATTTTCGTATTGCCTTGACAACACAGCCAATGCATGAATTTCTACAAATATGAGTATCAAATACTACTTTTTTGAAAAATTTCTCTCGAAAGCGCTGCGGGATCTCCTGTAATGGCGATCGCTAAGACTTATAGCTTAGATGAAATGCTTGCTAGATCGGGATTTTCCCATGCCCTATGTCCCAAAACTAGGGTTTTCTACCACCAGTACGGGAGAGCCTATCTAATTACTACTCATCTATTCGAGAGCTTACACAAGTCTTAGCCACTTGTTTGGCTGCATCTTGTTCTAGCTTGATTGCCATGTCAATCAAAAATCGAACATAACGAATTGTTTCTGCCAGACCTTTCTCTCCTACTGGATAGTTATAGCGGGGGAAGCTTTCTGCGGGATGTTGCCAACGTATCCATAGCCGACCATCTATCACCTTTGTGCCGATCAGCCAGTTTCTATAGGAGATGTGACATGGTTGAGAGCTTATAGTGCTTTTTGATGAGCTTTCGCTCTCCTGTTGCTGAGTTGTTGGTGTCAAATTATGCATGGTACAAAGACAATCCTGGTGTAGAGGCCAAAACAATGTATTTCTGCATTGGTCGGCCTAAATGTTGATGGAATTATAACCGCGTTTGGCACAGAAACACCAATTTATTTCCTACACTTGTTGTAGAAAACGCCATTTTTTGGTAATAGCTCATGGGAAATCGTTGCTCCAGCAGGTATGGGAGCAAATCAATTGTGTTGCGATCGCACTAGATTTTGCAGCTTATTGGTGATACCATAATGATATCGCTTTTATGGGCGATTTTTGCAAAGATTTGCAAATTTTTTTTAAAATGACTCACTCAACTGCTGACTGCGCTGCCAATAGCTGTCAGTCTTGAGTTCATTGCTCAACAATTTTGTCTAAAATCACAATGGGCCTCTGTAAAAAGGGTCAACATACACCTCTTGACTCCCTTCATCGCTACAAAGTCGGATAAAGCAATGCCAACTGCGCAGTTAACCCAGGACGAGAATAATCAACTCGATACAAAACAGCTACTGAGAACTCTAACGGCTGTTAAGAAAGGTGACTTTTCTGTGCGCATGCCTATAGATCAGACTGGCATTGCCGGGAAAATAGCCGATGCCCTTAATGACATCATTGAGCTGAACCAGAGAATGGTATCAGAGTTTGAACGCATTAGCACTACCGTTGGTAAAGAAGGAAAAATCACATCTAGAGCCTCTTTGGGATCGGCAGGTGGTTCCTGGTCAGATTGCGTTGATTCTGTCAACATGCTGGTTACAGATTTGAGTACACCCATAGCAGAAACTACCAGAGTTATTCGAGCTGTAGCCAACGGCGATTTATCTCAAACTATCCCTCTGGAGATAGAAGACAGACAGCTTAAAGGTGAGTTTTTGGCGTCTGCTCAAATTGTCAATACGATGGTGTCTCAGCTTGGTTCCTTTGCTAGCGAGGTCACCCGCGTCGCCCGTGAGGTGGGGACGGAAGGCAAGCTGGGCGTCCAGGCAGAAGTTCAAGGCGTAGCTGGCACATGGAAAGACCTCACCGATAATGTCAACTTAATGGCAGGCAACTTGACAGCACAGTTGCGCAATATCGCCGAGGTGACCACAGCAGTGGCGAATGGTGACCTTTCTAAAAAAATTACAGTTGATGTCAAAGGTGAAATCCGCGAGCTGAAAAACACGATCAACATCATGGTAGATCAGCTCTCGTCCTTTGCTAGCGAAGTCACTCGCGTCGCCCGTGAGGTGGGTATAGAAGGCAAGCTGGGTGTCCAGGCAGAAGTTAAAGGTGTCGCTGGCACATGGAAAGACCTGACTGGTGCCGTCAACATGATGGCAGGTAACCTAACAGCCCAGGTGCGCAATATCGCCGAGGTGACTACAGCAGTGGCGAATGGTGACCTGTCGAAGAAAATTACCGTCAATGTGAAGGGCGAAATTCTGGAGTTGAAAAATACCATCAATATCATGGTGGATCAGCTCAACTCCTTCGCCTCAGAGGTGACGCGGGTAGCGAGAGAGGTGGGAACAGAAGGCAAGCTGGGCGGTCAAGCACAGGTAAAGGGCGTGGCGGGCACCTGGAAAGACCTCACCGACAGCGTGAACTCAATGGCAGGCAACCTGACAGCGCAGGTACGGAATATCGCTGAGGTGACGACAGCAGTAGCGAATGGCAACCTGTCGAAAAAAATCACCGTGGATGTGAAGGGCGAAATTCTAGAGTTGAAAAACACGATCAATATTATGGTGGATCAGCTCAACTCTTTCGCCTCGGAAGTGACGCGGGTAGCGAGAGAGGTGGGAACAGAAGGCAAGCTGGGCGTGCAGGCAGAGGTGAAGGGTGTAGCTGGCACCTGGAAAGACCTCACCGATAACGTTAACTTGATGGCAGGAAATCTGACGGGACAGGTGAGGAATATCGCCGAAGTGGCCACAGCGATCGCCAACGGCGACTTGTCCAAAAAAATCACCGTGGATGTGAAAGGCGAAATTCTGGAGTTGAAAAACACGCTCAACATCATGGTAGATCAGCTCAATTCCTTCGCCTCAGAAGTGACCAGAGTAGCCCGCGAGGTGGGGACGGAAGGCAAGCTGGGCGGTCAAGCAGATGTCAAAGGGGTAGCGGGAACCTGGAAAGACCTCACAGATAGTGTGAACTCGATGGCAGGGAACCTGACGGCCCAGGTACGGAATATCGCCGAAGTGACGACAGCAGTAGCTAACGGCGATCTGTCGAAGAAGATTACTGTGGATGTGAAAGGCGAAATTTTGGAGTTAAAAAATACCATCAACATCATGGTGGATCAACTCAACTCCTTCGCCTCAGAAGTGACCAGAGTGGCCCGTGAGGTCGGTGCCGAAGGGAAGTTGGGGGGACAGGCAGAAGTTAAGGGTGTCGCCGGAACTTGGAAGGATTTGACAGACTCCGTAAACTTCATGGCAGGCAGCCTGACAGCCCAAGTGCGCAACATCGCTGCCGTCACCACAGCTGTCGCCAACGGTGACCTCTCCAAGAAAATTACTGTCGATGTTAAAGGTGAGATTTTGGAGTTGAAGAACACCGTCAACACAATGGTGGATCAGCTCAACTCTTTTGCCTCAGAGGTAACGCGGGTAGCCCGTGAGGTGGGAACGGAAGGGAAACTGGGTGTCCAGGCAGAAGTGCGCGGCGTGGCGGGCACCTGGAAAGACCTCACCGACAGCGTCAACTCTATGGCAGGTAACTTGACCGGACAGGTGCGCAATATTGCCGAAGTGGCAACAGCGATCGCTAACGGCGACCTCTCCAAGAAAATTACTGTGGATGTGCGGGGCGAAATTTTAGAGTTAAAGAAGACCATCAACACGATGGTAGACCAGCTCAACTCCTTCGCCTCAGAAGTGACTCGCGTCGCCCGAGAAGTGGGTGCTGAAGGTAAGTTAGGGGGTCAGGCCCAAGTGAGAGACGTGGCGGGCACCTGGAAAGACCTCACAGACAGCGTTAACTTCATGGCAGGCAGCTTGACCGCCCAAGTGCGCAACATCGCTGAAGTCACCACCGCTGTTGCCAACGGCGACCTCTCCAAAAAGATTACCGTTGATGTCAAAGGCGAAATTTTGGAGTTGAAGAACACTGTCAACATCATGGTGGATCAACTCAGTTCCTTCGCCTCAGAAGTGACTCGCGTCGCCAGGGAAGTGGGTACAGAAGGTAAACTGGGCGTTCAAGCCGAAGTCAAAGGTGTTGCCGGAACTTGGAAAGATCTTACCGATAACGTCAACCTAATGGCAGGCAACCTGACCGCCCAAGTACGCAACATCGCCGAAGTCACCACCGCCGTAGCTAATGGCGACCTCTCCAAGAAGATTACCGTGGACGTGCGGGGCGAAATTCTAGAGTTGAAAAACACGATCAACATCATGGTGGATCAGCTCAACTCCTTCGCCTCCGAAGTCACCAGAGTCGCCAAGGAAGTGGGTACAGAAGGCAAGCTGGGCGGTCAAGCCTACGTCCGGGGTGTCGCTGGCACCTGGAAAGATCTCACCGACAATGTCAACCTGATGGCAGGCAACCTCACCGGACAGGTGCGCAACATCGCCGAAGTCACCAAAGCAGTCGCCAACGGCGATCTTTCCAAGAAAATTACCGTCAATGTGAAGGGCGAAATTCTGGAGTTGAAAAACACAATCAACATCATGGTGGATCAGCTCAACTCCTTCGCCTCAGAGGTGACGCGGGTAGCGCGAGAGGTAGGCACAGAAGGTAAGCTGGGCGGTCAAGCCGAAGTCAAAGGTGTTGCCGGAACCTGGAAAGACCTCACAGACAACGTCAACTCAATGGCAGGCAACCTGACAGCCCAAGTGCGGGGGATTGCCAGGGTGGTGACAGCAGTAGCGAATGGGGACTTGAAGCGCAAATTGGCCCTAGAAGCCAAAGGTGAAATCGCCACCCTCGCCGACACGATCAACGAAATGATTGATACCCTCGCCACCTTCGCCGACCAAGTCACCAGCGTGGCGCGAGAAGTGGGCATTGAAGGGAAGCTGGGAGGACAGGCGCGAGTTCCAGGCGCGGCGGGTACTTGGCGGGACTTGACCGATAACGTGAACGAACTGGCAGCCAACCTCACCACCCAGGTGAGAGCGATCGCCGAAGTCGCGATCGCCGTCACCAAGGGCGACCTAACCCGTTCGATCGCCGTTGAAGCCCAAGGTGAGGTGGCCATTCTCAAAGACAACATCAACCAGATGATTGCCAACCTGCGAGAAACTACCCAGAAAAACAACGAACAAGACTGGCTGAAAACCAACCTGGCCAAATTTACTCGGATGTTGCAGGGTCAAAAGGACTTGCAGACCGTCTCCAGACTCATTCTTTCCGAACTTGCCCCCCTGGTTGCTGCCCAACATGGGTTATTCTTCCTCATGGACATGGAGGGACTGGG
>CAZZWA010000040.1:0-20750 GCA_964657555.1 uncultured Microcoleus sp. | reverse complement strand
GAAATTTACTTTGACATTGAAGGTTCTGCACTAGTGGCAGATGGCCCGCGAATGCGGGAAAAGCCTGTTGCTTTCCTCGTTCATGGCGGGCCTGGTGCAGACCACACCAGCTACAAACCCACCTTCTCTGCCCTGAGTAGTAAGATGCAACTCATCTATTTTGATCACCGAGGGCAGGGACGGTCAGCTCGCGGTGCAAAGGAAACCTATACTTTGGACAATAATGTTGAGGATATGGAAGCGCTGCGCCAATACCTAGGTTTGGAAAAAATTGTCGTTATCGGCGGTTCCTACGGGGGCATGGTGGCTCTTTCCTACGCGGTTCGGTATCCTGAAAATGTCTCCCATATGATTGCGATCGCCACAGTACCAGACTATCGGTTTTTGCAGCGGGCAAAAGAGATACTGGCCGAAAGGGGAACAGAGGAGCAAAAGGCAGTTGCTCAACGTCTTTGGGATGGCGCGTTTGAGAATGAGGATCAATTGCGCGAGTACTTTCAGGTGATGGTGTCAATGTATTCTGTCAGTTATAACCCGCAACTCCCTAAAAACGTAGGGAACCGAGCCATTCTCTCCCCTGATGCTATCAATATCGCCTTTGGCGGCTTCTTACGCTCCTACAACATACTAGATCAGTTACACAAAATTATGTTGCCAACCTTAGTGATTGGCGCACGACATGACTGGATTTGTGCTCCGGAATTTTCAGAGGAGATTGCCAGAGCGATTCCTAATGCTGATTTAAGAATATTTGAAAACAGCGGTCATTTAATCCGAGATGATGAACCTGAAGCACTCCTTGATGCGATCGCTGGTTTTTTAGTCTACAAGCAATGATTTGGAAACTACCAAATTAAAAATGTCATACAGCCAGTTTAGCTTAGCAAAAGTTAAAAAAGAATTTGAATTAACGACTTTTGAATACACTGATATATTTGCAGCAATACCAGAATTAGAACCCAGCGAATATCTAGCCGAAACTCTCCGATACAACGTGCCTTTAGCCCTCGCTAGTAACAGCGAAAAAGCTCGTTCCGAAATGATTATCACTCCGATTCTAATCAAACTCAGAAAACAGCTACAATCTCGGTTTAGTCTATTTTCCGGTATCGACTTTAATGTAGATGTAGAAAATGGCTTATTTGGATATGTTGACTTTATCATGAGTAGTGGCTTAGAGCGACTATTTGTGAGTGCGCCAGTAATGATGCTGGTGGAAGCGAAAAAAGAAGATATTCTTGGTGGACTGGGACAATGTGTAGCTGAAATGGTAGCGGCGCAGATATTCAACGAAGGCGAAGGAAATGAGATTTCTGTAATTTACGGTACTGTTACTACTGGAACTAACTGGAAATTTTTGAGATTAAAAGAGAAAGTGGTTGAGATCGATTTGAGCGAATATTACTTAACAAATATCAATAAAATATTGGGCATTTTAGCAAGTAGTCTTTCAGAAGCTTGAAATCTAAAGTCCTGTGAGTTTGCACAACACCAGCATATTCAGGGACGGGAGCATGAAATAGCAAATCGCCTCGTTTGCAAGGGCAATCCCCCCGTGGGCACCTCCCCTAAGAAAAATCTCCGTTTTGATGATGATTAACCGGACTTGATATCAGTCTCTCCTTCCAGGTCAGGGAGGGGTAAAATTAGGGAGCCTAGCCTGAGAGCTGCAATATTTTGTGTTGATCAGTTTTAGCTGTTTCCTGAGAGTTGTATAGACTGTGTGGTAACATCTCCGCCTTATTGGAGCATAGGGATTATATTAATGGAGGAATTGGAATGGAAGAAAAATGGGGCGATTACATCAATAACCTGCTGGCAATCTTCTGTGAAGTCAAGCGAATTCTTAAGCCTAGCGGCTCTTTTTGGCTAAAGAGCGGAGATGCTTACCAGCATAAATCTTTAGATTGGTATACTCGCCGCCATTTTTTGCGATCGCTCCTACCGGGGACGCTAGCTCTTGGCATCCTGTCAGTGCAAGAGCCTGCCAGAGCGGAAAAAACTGCTAAAGCCCTAGTTCTCAGTTGCATTGACTTTCGCCCTTTAGAAGCCGAGCGCTACTTTTTATCTATGCAAAACTTAGGCAATCAATATGACTGGACAGCTCTAAGTGGCGCTTCCTTAGCTTTAGCAGGCTTTCCTCGCAAAGCAGATACAGAAGCCTTCTGGGATCAGTTAGATTTCTCCTACCAGTTGCACCACATCCAAAAAGTGATTATTCTTGATCACCAAGACTGTGGGGCTTTTGCCAGCAAAGTTGACCCCGAGTTGAGTAAAGATCCAGAGCGAGAGCAGCAAGTCCATGCCGATTACTTGAATCGAGCATACCGGGCTATTCGGCAGCGCTACCCAGAACTGAACATTGAGCTGTATTTTGTCAGCCTCAATGCTGAGGTTAAACCTATTGCCCCTGTGCCCTTACCATAGAAGCAGTTAAAAAGTAACTTGTCTTTGTGCGACCTTTCTGGCTCGCTAGTTGTAGGGCCTCAGTGCAAAGGCTGCGAAGAACTCCCTACAACATTCAACCACAAAATCTTCAACAAAGAATGAAGCTGCGATCGCCTGTGGCGACGAGATTCCGCGAAATGCCTCCCGAATCCCTGCCGACAAAGCTTGCCCTGAGGCTTCTGAGCGCAGCCGAAGTGAGCCTAGTCGAAGGAGACAGGTTTTCCAGGCGGGAAGACTTTTATGAATCAACTGCAAATACACTACAATTGTAATATATTCCTCAAAACTCCAGCCTCCAAGCGCCGAACTCGTCTTGATTTGAGTTCACCGAGAGTTTTAGGCCGTGTGGCAAAATTTTAAAAGAGCTTAATAGTTTTGTCTCTACCCCTAATTTGTTTTCCTCATGACCGCAACTATCCCTACTCTTCCCAGTCAATATGACCCTTTTACTACTGAAGCTAAGTGGCAGAAGTACTGGGAAGAAAACCAAACCTTCAAAGCTGACCCCGAAAAAGGTGGCGAGCCATACTGTATCGTAATTCCGCCACCTAATGTCACTGGCAGCTTGCACATGGGACATGCCTTTGAAAGTGCGCTGATCGATACCCTTGTCCGCTACCACCGGATGCGGGGTTACAACACCCTATGGTTACCTGGAACTGACCATGCCAGTATCGCAGTCAGTGCCATGCTAGAAAAACAGCTCAAGAAGGAAGGTAAAAAGCGTGACGATGTAGGGAGAGAAGAATACTTGCGACGGGCTTGGCAGTGGAAGACGGAATCTGGGGGAACAATAGTTCATCAGCAGCGGCGGTTGGGTGTCTCGGTAGATTGGTCGCGGGAACGGTTCACGATGGATGCTGGGTTATCTAGAGCCGTGCTGGAAGCCTTTCATCGTCTCTATGAGGAAGGGCTGATTTATCGAGGCAAATATCTGGTGAACTGGTGTCCGGCGACTCAGTCCGCTGTCTCAGACGTAGAGGTGGAATCCCAGGAGGTCAACGGGCATCTGTGGCATTTCCGCTATCCTTTCACAGATGGCTCAGGGGATGTGGAAGTGGCGACAACTCGACCGGAAACAATGCTGGGGGATACAGCAGTGGCGGTGAATCCTGACGATGACCGCTACAAGCATTTGATTGGCAAGATGCTGACACTGCCGATGATGGGGCGGGAAATCCCAGTGATTGGCGATCAATTGGTTGATCCGGCCTTCGGCACTGGCTGCGTGAAGGTGACACCAGCTCACGACCCCAACGACTTTGAGATGGGGCAGCGTCACAATCTGCCATTCATTAACATTATGAATAAAGACGGCTCGTTGAATCAAAATGCAGGGCCGTTTCAGGGGCAAGACAGGTTTGTTGCCCGGAAAAATGTAGTGCAGCGGCTGGAGGAAGAAGGCTATTTAGTTAAGATTGAGGATTATAAGCATACAGTTCCTTATAGCGATCGCGGTAAAGTCCCGGTCGAACCCCTCCTCTCGACTCAGTGGTTTGTCAAAATTCGCCCCTTAGCAGACCGGACACTGGCATTCCTGGATCAGCAGAATTCACCGGAGTTTGTACCTGAACGGTGGACAAAAGTCTATCGCGACTGGCTGGTAAAATTAAAAGACTGGTGTATCTCTCGGCAGCTGTGGTGGGGACACCAGATACCTGCCTGGTACGTTGTTAGCGAAACAGGTGGAGAGATTACCGACGAGACGCCGTTTGTGGTGGCGCGGCATGATGCAGAAGCACGGGAGAAAGCGACAGCACAGTTCGGCCCGGATGTCCAACTCGAACAAGACCCAGATGTGCTCGATACCTGGTTCTCTTCAGGACTATGGCCTTTTTCTACCCTAGGTTGGCCTGAGGTCACACCCGACCTCAACTTCTACTACCCTACAACCACTCTCGTCACTGGTTTCGACATCATCTTTTTCTGGGTAGCCCGCATGACGATGATGGCAGGGCACTTTACAGGTCAAATACCTTTTAGGGATGTCTACATCCACGGATTGGTGCTGGATGAAAACGGCAAGAAGATGTCTAAGTCGGCTGGCAATGGCATCGACCCCTTGCTGCTGATTGACAAGTACGGCACCGATGCTCTGCGTTATACCCTGGTGAAGGAAGTGGCTGGTGCTGGTCAAGATATTCGTCTGGAATACAATCGCAAGACGGATGAGTCAGCCTCGGTGGAGGCTAGTCGCAATTTCACTAACAAGCTGTGGAATGCTGCCCGGTTTGTGATCATGAATCTGGACGGCGAAACGCCGCAGCAGTTGGGGCAACCGGCAACGGAGACGTTAGCGTTGAGCGATCGCTGGATTCTCTCTCGCTATTACCAAGTGGTGCAGCAGACAGGCAATGACATCGACAAATATGGACTAGGTGAAGCAGCTAAGAGACTTTACGAGTTCTTCTGGGGTGATTTCTGTGACTGGTATATTGAACTGGTCAAATCTCGCCTCCAAAAAGATGCACCAGCGCCATCACGGCGAGTTGCTCAGCAGACACTTGCCTACGTCCTGGAAGGGATTCTCAAACTCCTCCATCCCTTCATGCCACACATCACAGAGGAAATTTGGCATACTCTTACCCAAGCTGGCGATCAGCAAACCTTGGCGTTGCAATCTTATCCAGAAGCGGATAAAACTCTGATTAACCCAGATTTAGAGCAGCAGTTTACGTTGTTAATTGGCACTATCCGCACAATTCGCAACTTGCGAGCCGAGGCAGATATCAAGCCTGGAGTGAAAGCGCCAGTAATTTTGTACACTGAGAGCGATCAGGAACGCGAAATCCTCACATCTGGACAGTTCTATATTCAAGACCTAGCTCGGGTCGAGAAATTGACCTTAGAAGGGCAACAAAAGAAAGCGAGTCACTACAAAGGGTTTCCCCTAAAGAAGAAAGCTGTCGTTACCGTTGCTGTTATCCTAGGTATATTGCTTCTGCTTAAGCTGGGTGCGAGCCTGTTGGGTGCAATTCATGAAATTCCCCTAATAGCACCCTTGTTTGAAGTAGTAGGTATAGGCTACACAACATGGTTCATTTATCGAAATTTATTACGGGCGGTTAATCGCCAAGAATTAGCAAGAGAGATTAGCCTAGTATTAGGAAATACTCAGAATGTAGAGGAGGAGCTTACACAAACAGATCAGAAGCCAGCACAGATGATTGCCGGGGTGGTTGGCACTGTACAAGTTCTCATTCCTCTTGCTGGTGTTGTAGATGTGGATGCCCTCCGCACCAAGTTAGAGAAAAGCTTGAGCAAGGTAGAAGCTGAAGCTAAATCCATTTCTGAGCGGCTGAGCAATCAGAGTTTTGTTGATAAAGCCCCATCTGAGGTGGTGCAGGCAGCGCGGGATACTCTCTTAGAGGCGCAAAAACAGGCGGAAATTTTGCACCATCGGCTGAGTCAACTGGGCTGATGTTGTCGCTTTCACTGAAATCACCGATCTCAGCACCAAGGGAGTAAGGACAGGGATGTGTCAATCAAGGGGAAATACCCACGGCCTCCCTGTTTACTCATTACTAGGGAGCTAAGGAGGGCGATCGCCTTCAGCAAAGTTGGCAATAATTCTGTTTACTAGGCCTTAACCGACCACTTGCAATATAAAGGATATACTGTCTCTCAAAGAATGCTCTAAGTGTTTAGTTGCGATGTTACATCTGGCTCAGGTGAAAAAAAATGAGTTTTCTGGGAGGGTGGAACTGCGACTGCTGGCCCGCCAACAAGCTGAGCATACTTGGGCAGTAATAGCTCCAGAAGATGTCTTTCCCGTTATCAAAGGTACAGATGACCCAATAGGACGTCTTTACCTGAAAGAAGGTTTGTTAGTTTTGGTAGAGATTGCTGAGACTCATCAGGTTCTAAGCATTCGCGAGGCTAAAGATTGGGTTCTGGATTTGATTCGGCAGTACCTAGTCGGTGGTTTGACTCCAGACTTTTTACAGCGAGAAACGGAACGGGCGGAAGAGTGGCGGCAAGAATTAACATTACAAAGTCAGGAACTGGCCCGTCGGACGATGGAAATGGAAGCCCGTCAAGAGCAAATTCAAGCCTTGGAAGCAGAGCTTGAAAGGAAGACAGAGGATATAGAACGGCAGAAGCAGGATATCAAGAAGATGGCCGAACAATTAAAGCTCCAACAGCAACAAATTCAAGAGCAAGAAGACTCTAAAGGGGAGCATCAAACATAGTTGACGGCAGCACTGTTAGAAAAGTAACTAGAAAGTTATCTAAATCATGGATGGATTTGACTTAAAATTACCCGCAGGCGGTCATAATCATCCTTGAGGAGCACATTAAGAGCGCGTCCTGCTTTCACTAACCAATCGCGATCAGCCTTGCGTAATTGATAAATCTCTCGAATGGCCGCCGCTGTCAGCGCCTCTACAGGCGCACCAGTCACCTGTAATAAAGTTCGCAAAAAATCCAAATGCTCGCTGAAGGAGATGATTTCTTGCGGTTCACACTGGTAAACCGCTTGATGTATTTGTGGCGGACGGGGTGGCAGATACTGATAAACCTGTTCATTGAGACTACGTGAGCCATTGCCTCCTAGCTGCGGCGCTCGAAACCCCACAATAGCGGCGCGGAACTCCGTTTTGAGCATGGCAAAAATTTGAGGTTGCTGCTCTCGCAACTCCTGTAGTGATAACCCCAGAGCCCGCGCCCGGTGAACTGAATCAATGGGGCTGGTGGTTGCGTAATAAACGACTGCTAGGACTTGATTGTCCGACTCTTCATCTACAGACCTCACCCAGCTGCCAAAGGGTGGCATAACAGGGAAGCTCAAGTCTTCTGGTTCCATACACTGGGCCACAAATTCAGTTGTCGAGGTCTCAATGACCTCGGCAATATGATCAGGATGGCGATCGCCAACCGTAAACTGTGGTAGCGGCAAACGCATAAGCAGTGCTGAGAGCTTGAATAAAAAAGTCGGAATTTTAGAAGTTCTTGTTCCTAGACTGGGAAATCAGAACTACTTGGCTTTTTTGCGACCAGCTGTTGTTTCTACCAGTTCTAATTCTGATAGTCGGAAAGTGACGAGCTTGTCCCAGTTACCCCCTTCAAACAGTACAGCCGCATTGCCATCAGTAACTCGCTGGACGAGCCCTTGAAAGCCATAGTAAGTATCGTTGCTATTCTTCACGCGAACAGCCGATCCTGGTAAAATCATAAAAACCTCAATGTAAGTCAAGTTGGGAATTTTGAGTATTGAGTCTAATTATAGAATGCCTTTCTAACTCAAGCCTCAACACTCAAAACTTGCCGCTAAAATCTTAGCCTGTGTCGGTAGTTGAATACAGACTCCACAATGCCAATCGCAATAAAGTTGGTCAGCAACGCTGATTTTCCATAACTAATCCAGGGGAGTGGGATGCCGGTGACTGGTGCTAGACCAATGGTCATGCCAATGTTGATAATCACCTGAAACACAATCATTGATAAAACACCAATGGCTAAGAGAGAGCCAAAGTTGTCTCTAGCATTTTGGGCAATAATCACCAGACGCAAACAAAGCAACCAAAAGACAATGAGCAGGCACACACCGCCAACGAAACCAAGCTCTTCACCAATAGCTGAGAAAATGAAGTCGGTATGCTGTTCGGGAATAAAGTTGAGTTGGGTTTGGGTTCCATGATTAAGTCCTTTTCCCCAAAGCTCACCAGCGCCAATAGCAATGCGAGACTGGATCAAGTGATACCCTCCACCTAACGGGTCTTTATCTGGGTTAGTAAACAGAATCAGTCGGTCTTTTTGATAGTCTTTGAGTAATCCCCAGAGGATGTGTCCTAACTCACCTGATACAAAGTTCACAGCGATCGCTCCCAAGGTACCCACTCGGTGCCAAGGCAGGGTGTACCAAGCGATCGCTCCCATCATCACCACCCACAGACACGGGATAGCGATCAACCAACTGGATGCAAACACGTTAAACAGGATTGCTGAAACAAGGGGTGAAATCATCAGCACCAACCAGCCGGGATTGGCATTGCCCCAGTAAAGCATACCCAGTGTTATGGCTCCAAAGACAAGAGAGGTTCCTAGATCGGGCTGCAAAAACACCAAAATCCAGGGAATTGCTGTCACTGCTAGGGCTCGAAAAACTGCTGGCAGGCTTGAGGCGGGCCGACTGTGCAACAGAGCCGCCAAGGTGATTATCAACCCTAGCTTGGCAAATTCAGATGGTTGAAGTTGGAGGCCGCCACCAAGGGTAATCCAACGTTGGGCTCCTTTGGCACTGGTGCCAGTCACCATAACTGCCAATAAGGAAAGGTTGGTCAGAATATAAACAACCCAATGCCATCGGAGCAGGAGATCGTAACGTGATCGGGCAATAAACATTGCTAATCCCAACCCAATGCCACCAAGCAGCCAGTGCTGCCACCAGTCTGTCAGTCCCTGGTTTAGTTCAGCACTGCGGATCATCACCCCTCCCAGGATAGTTAGGCCAATGGTTAACATAAATAGCAGCCAGTCTAACTCCTGCCAGACTGCTATCATCAACTTCCAGCGAATTCGGGTACGATTAATAGACTTTTGCAACATTTTTTAGAGGCGTCTCTCAATTTTGGATTTGGCACACGCTGACGGACGCAGATGAACGCGGATATTATATTCATCTGCATTCATCTGTATGTATCCGCGTTGGCAGAATTTTAGATTTTGAATTGAGAATACTAGTCAGTCATCTAAAATCTAGATCCTAAATCCCAAATCGATTGTCCGGACTTTATGTTAGAGCAGCGATGGAAACCTTACCAGCAATCTGCTGAGCGATCGCTACGAGAGCTGTGGCTGAAGCTGACTCTGGCTGCTTAACAACTATGGGTATTCCTGCATCGCCTCCCTGCCGCAATGAAATTTCCAGAGGAATACAACCCAGCAATGGGATTTCCAATTCCTGTGCTGTCTTTTCACCGCCTCCAGAGCCGAAGATGTCATACTGTCGGTCAGGCATATCTGGTGGAATGAAATAGCTCATATTTTCCACAATCCCTAAGATGGAGACTCCCAATTGCTGGAACATCCTCAAGCCCTTGCGCGAGTCCGTGAGAGCCACTGTCTGAGGCGTTGTGACAATGACTACCCCTGCCATAGGAACTGCCTGTGCCAGCGTCAGTTGGGCATCTCCAGTTCCCGGAGGCATATCTACAATTAAGTAGTCTAATTCACCCCAATGCACCTGATAGAGAAACTGGCGAATTATGCCATTCAGCATTGGCCCACGCCAAACCACTGGCTGATCCTTGTCAATCAAAAAGCCCATGGAAACCAATTTGACGCCGTAATTAAAAGCAGGTTCCAGCACATCACCTTGCTTGCCTTGTTGCACTATCACTTTGGCATCCGCTAACCCCAGCATTGTAGGTGTATTAGGGCCATATATATCTGCATCAATCAGGCCCACCTGAGCACCCAACTGGGCTAAAGCAACCGCCACATTCACTGCCACAGTACTCTTGCCAACGCCACCCTTGCCGCTGGAAATAGCAATAATATTTTTGACACCAGCTATTCCAGTGCGATCTGGCAATGATTTTTGCTGGGGAGTCTCAGATGTGACATCTACCACTACATCCTTAACACCCGCTAACTTGCCAACAGCCTGTTGGCACTCTTCAACTATAAACTCTCTTAGTGGGCAAGCAGGTGTTGTCAGTACTAAGGTGAAACTGACTTTACCGGCATTAATTTGGACATTGCGAATCATATTTAACTCTACCAAACTCTTGCAGAGTTCGGGGTCTTGCACGGGCCGCAAGGCTTCTAAAACTGAACTAGCATCGAGCATAGGAAAACTGCATCCCTTACCCCAGTTGTGGCAACTGGAATAACTTAATCATAGGTTCTTAGTAGATCTTAACGTTAGTTGAGCAACAGATTTATCGTATCGCTGAAGAAGCTTTAAATAATGTTGTTCGGTAAGCTTATACACACAATTTGAAGGTTTCCTTATGTCAAAATCTATCTATTTGAGATTGATGATGGCATAAGTTTTGACCTGAAAAACATTTCTCCCAATGGTTGTTGCAGACTGGCTGACATCTAAGAGCGTGCCCGAATCAACGATGGCAAATTGGCAGTTCTCAGACAGTTAGCTCTTAAGCCCCCGTGCTTAAGAGCCGAAGGAGGAACTGTCATCAGCCAACTTCGGCAATGGGTAATGGGTAAAACAATTACCAGTTGCCACAAAATCTTCCTACCCTTAAGCAGGAGATGAGTGGAAATTTGTCAATAATTCAGATGGAAGTGATGTTACAATGCTACCTGCTCAGCTGCTTGGACTAGCTCAGCCGCCACTCTGGCCTCATAAGGTCGAATCATCCACCAAATCAAAGGCGATAGCCAACCCCGTAAAGTGACAGAATAAGACACGTAAGTACCGCAGACAGTGGATATGACCTGGTAAGTCACCCTTTTCTCAACCCCAGGAATTGCCAAAAATCTCACGGACAGTAACTCCATTGGTCGGACATGCTCCACAAAAATCTGCACGGGAATGGGAATTAAGCGAGTGACTACCTGATAAATCAAACCAGGTTTAGCAACCAGTCCCAAAGGCGCGTTAGTACTGGTCAAGAAGGGATGCCAGGAAACATCCGCTAAATTGATTATTTTTTGCCAGAGAACATCCACTGGAGCAGAACTCACAGCTCGATACGTCCTCAAGAGCGAAAACTCACACCAAAGACTTCCTCGACCAGCGATAAACTTGAAAGAAAAATTGAGAATCAAGGGCGTGTCCTCCCGCCGCTAGCTACAGGCAAATTTTTAATATTATGCAATCGATGTTGCCAGTAATATCCCCCTAGAGGATAATTGGCTTTAACCAAGTCATTCACAAAAGACTTGGTTAAAGCAAAAGCTAGGTTCAAGAGCAGCCCGCTCCAAGGTAATCTATCTTTATGAGAGTAGCTTTAACTGAGATCTTGCACCAATGTCAGTAAGCCTCAAATCCCGCCCAGAACTCAAGTTATGGGCTCATAGCTCAAGTCCATTTTAATGGACTGAAATTCCTTGCCAGTCATCTGAAGATGACTTTCGCTATGAGCCTGGGGTTCAAAACCCAGGCGGGTTATTGCGACAGGTGCAAGATCTGAGTTTAAAGAATATCAGAAGGGACGGTTGAAACTGGCAGTAAGTCTTATGTGTTTTAATGACTCAGGACTGCCAACCTCAAACAGACAGCTAGGGTAAGAGTTCTTACACTCAGCCCTGCTTGCTGGTGCTACTTGAACTCTTGATAGCTCTTAAAACGCCTCCTGCTGCTTTTAGTTTTTGGTTGAACCACATTAAATTGAAATTATGACAGCTTCTTCGACCACCAATTCGACCATTTCCCAGGATATGCCCCCGGTTGATTCTAGGGAGAGGGTTAGCCAATTTATGCGCTGGCTGCAAGACGACATTTGTCAAGCATTGGAACGTTTGGATGGGGTTGGCACTTTTAGAGAAGATGCTTGGGAGCGAGAAGAAGGTGGCGGTGGTCGTTCTCGTGTAATGACGAGCGGTGCTGTGTTGGAACAAGGTGGGGTTAATTTTTCTGAGGTTTGGGGCTCACACTTACCACCTTCAATTCTGAAGCAACGCCCAGAAGCTGCTGGTCACGACTTTTATGCCACCGGCACCTCGATGGTGCTGCATCCTTATAATCCCTATGTTCCTACTGTCCACCTCAATTACCGCTACTTTGAAGCGGGGCCAGTCTGGTGGTTCGGCGGCGGTATAGATTTGACACCCTACTATCCGTTTGCTGAAGATGCTGCTCATCTACACCAAACTTTGAAGCAAGCCTGCGATACTCACCATCCGCATTATTACCCAGTTTTTAAACGCTGGTGTGATGAATATTTCTATCTAAAGCATCGCCAAGAGATGCGGGGGGTTGGTGGAATCTTCTTTGACTATCAAGATGGTGAAGGTCTTCTGTATCGCGGGCCTCATGAGTCAGGGCCAGCGGCAGCTTATAGTGCAGAGGTAGGCACTCCAAAATCCCGTAGTTGGGATGATTTGTTTAATTTTGTGGTCAGCTGCGGCAAGGCATTTGTACTAGCCTATGTGCCAATTGTAGAGCGACGCCAGTCGATGGAGTATGGGGAGCGGGAACGAAACTTCCAGTTATATCGCCGGGGTCGGTATGTGGAATTCAACCTGGTCTATGATCGGGGGACAATCTTCGGTCTCCAGACTAACGGTCGCACAGAATCTATCTTGATGTCGTTACCCCCACTTGTGCGTTGGGAATATGGCTACCAGCCTGAACCTAACAGCCCAGAAGCGCAGTTATATGAGATTTTCTTGAAGCCTCAAGATTGGGCTAATTGGAATCCTTCTAACTCAGTTATCTGAGTTAGACTACTGTGAGGTGAATAGCAAGTAAAATGGAACGGTAATATTTTGTACTCGTGCAAGATGATGATCGTAAAAAACACTTTGCATGCCAGTATAAATGCGGAGGTATGAGTGATTCACATCGATCAAAGAACACACACGACCCAAGATGGAACTACAGTTATTGTCTTGGCACCTACTGGGCGTCTGGATATCACAACTGCTTGGCAATTTCGTTTGAAGTTGCAAGAGTGTATTTCCAAGCTTAGTCACCATGTCGTGGTTAATCTGGGGCAGGTTAATTTTATAGACAGTTCTGGCTTGACTTCCTTAGTGGCTGGAATGCGAGACGCTGATAAAGTCAAAGGCAGCTTCCGCATTTGTAATGTTCATCCAGAAGCAAAGCTAGTATTTGAAGTTACCATGATGGATTCAGTGTTTGAAATTTTTGAAACAGAGGAAGAGGCACTCGAAGGTGTGCCTCGTACCATCGCCAGCTAAAAGTCTCAAATTGGTAATTCGGCAGCAAGATCTTGACGTTTGGTAAAGATGTAGGGACCAAGCAAGGCTCCCCAGATAGCTTTACCAGTGTTAGGATCGATTCCCTTGTCATAGCTTCTAAATTCATCAGGGCTCGCCTCAAATCCTAGAGAAACTTGGTAAGTTTCACCTTGATAGGTAAAGCAGCATCTATCTCCAGTTGATGGTGATGTAGAAAAATAATAGGAATTTGCATTTAATAGCCGCTGAGTCACATTGAGGGTACAGCCCGGTAGCAATTCTATCTGGTCAGGTGTCAGTTTCTTTAGCAAAGCTGGATTGCTACCAGCACCCCTAACAGATGCTGGTTCTTTAATCATGTAGTACTGTACTAGCACTGAGGTGGGTGAGGTATCGCTTGCTAAGAGTCGGAGGAGCCGTTGGCGATAGGGTAGCTCTGGATTAAGGATATTGGATTGTTCAGCAAACAAGGTAATGCTGTCTTCTACAAATAGGGGGACTGGTCGCTGCCAGAGACACAGGTGTACGTACCATACTGGATCGGCGATCGCCTGCTGCTGATTGTCAAACTCACCAGCAAGGTAACGCCCTAGGGCGATTAGCTCAGGAGAAAAAGTCATGAGTACCATGTTCGATTGTTCCTTGTTCATGGTAAGCAGCAACGAGCCAAAAATTATGATCCGAGAAAAGAAAAGCATTATTCTTGGCAAAACGTGTCTTTAAGCGAGACAATAAGTTAGGTCGCCCTTAAGCTTTGCCGGTCAGGAACCCCACACACAAATGCGGGGGCTTGAAACTGTCCGACGAAAGTCAGGCTCCAGTCAAGCCCAGACCCGATCAGTTCACCTGATAATTGGTTTTTCAGGTAAATGACGGGGGCTTCCAGCTAACCCCTTCACACTTCTCCCCCAGTCTCGGTGAATAACGTCCGTACTGTCTCTGATACCAAGCGAAATTTTCACAACCATCACACCCGTCCCATCAACTCCATCTATCGGCGGGTAGTGGAAGAGTTGATGGTAGAAATGCACTTGCTTTCTGTCAATGCTAACTTCCGCTACGACCCCATCTACGCGCTGGGTATCGTCACATCCTTTAATAAATTCATGCAGGGCTATCGGCCTGAGAGGGATAAAGCTTCTATTTTTGAAGCACTCTGCAAGTCGGTAGAAGACGAGCCGCAAAGATACCAGCAAGATGCCGAAAGGCTAGAGGCACTAGCAAGACGTCTATCTGCTAAGGACTTAATTGCTTTCTTCAGCTCATCAGAACCCCCACAGGGCGATGATGACTTGTATGGCGAGACGGTAGCGGCGATCGCTAACAATCCTAACTTCAAGTACAGCCGCCTATTTGCAGTTGGTTTATATAGGCTCCTGGAATTAGCAGACCCAGAGTTAATCAACGACGAAAAGCAACGAATAGAGGCACTCAAGCAAATCTGTCTGGTGTTTCATCTCCCGGAAGATAAGTTGCAAAAAGACTTGGAACTGTATCGCAGCAACTTGGAAAAAATGGCTCAGATACAGCTAGTTCTGGAGGATGCCCTGAATGCAGAACGCAAAAAACGGGAAAAACGGGCAGCAGATAAAGGAGTTGTGGTTGCTCCTCCTCAAGATACTGGTGCTGGTAAAGACTAAGTGTCACAGCCGGGGACAAGGGGGAAGGAAGATACTTTTTTTCTTGGAGTTCCCTTAGGTCTAGCCTCTAGTCTCCGCATCTGTCAGCGGTTCTTCTAACTTGATATGTTCGCTTCTAGATTCGCAGCTAAAGCAACTGAAAATAGCTGAGTTCTTGATTAGAACCAATTCTGGTATGAGTATCGGCAACTTTGAACTAGATTTTGCAGACTGAGAAATCTGCGACAAAACCAGTAGTGGTGCTTAAGATTTACTTTACGAATCAGCTCTCACTTGATTGGGTGGGAAGCGATCGCCCGAAAATTTGGGTTGATTGCATTTTCGCAGGACAAAAGCAGTTACCGTTCACACTACACAGATCTTAATCCTCTGTGGCTCTTCGCGCTATGACCGAGAAGGTAGAAACGTTCCGGCGGAAAGTCTCTACAAGCCGAGAAATTTTTGAGGATTTATCAGGGCACAGAACCCGTCCTCTAGAGTGTCGGATAGAGAGCGGGTTTGATTCTATATTTTTAATTTGTCCATAGCAATTTGTCAGTGAAAATTGCTATTAGACAAAAGCTTGCAGGCGCTGAATTAACTGTTCTGCTGCCACCACACCCTCAATGCGCTCTACTGGCTGGCCATTCTTAAACAATACCAGCGTCGGCAGAGCCTGAATTTGATGTTCGCTAGCCAGATGAGGATACTTATCTGTATCAATTTTCACAACCTGCAACTGATTGTTCAATTGGGCATTCACCTGTTCTAGAATCGGGGACATCATCTGACAAGGCCCGCACCAAGTAGCGTAAAAATCCACCAATACTGGCAAATCAGAGCTAGTGAGTAATTCCTGAAAACTATTAAACTGCTTTTTAACTGCCATGTTACAAAACCTACGCGTGTGTTCTTTCAGCTTAATCCAAACTTTAGGGAGCATGAATTTTGTTAGTCCAAGGTACCAATCGCCATAAGATAGTTAGCGCAGTTGATTGACTCACGCATTTAAGCAGACTGATAGGAAGGAATTATTGATGGAAGCATTACCAGAAAATCGAGCTAGACTGCACGGAAAAGTGGCGATCATTACCGGCGCTTCGCGAGGAATTGGTCGGGCTGTAGCCCTAGCCCTAGCATCTGAGGGAGCCAACGTGCTGGTCAACTATGCCAACTCCAGTGAAGCAGCCCAACAGGTTGTTGCTGAGATTGCCGCCGCCGGAGGCAGTGCGTTAGCATTCGCAGCTGATGTCTCCAAAGCCGATCAGGTAGATGCTCTTTTAGACGCTGTGATGGAAAAGTGGGGTCGCGTTGATGTACTTGTCAACAACGCCGGAATTACCCGCGACGGACTGCTACTACGGATGAAGCCAGAAGATTGGCAAGCAGTGATTGACCTCAACCTTACTGGCGTTTTTTTATGTACGCGAGTGGTGAGCAAAGTGATGCTGAAGCAGCGTGCTGGTCGCATAATCAATATTTCTTCTGTTACTGGTCAGATGGGCAACCCAGGTCAAGCTAATTACAGCGCGGCTAAAGCTGGAGTGATTGGATTTACTAAAACCGTTGCCAAAGAGCTAGCTAGTCGTGGCATTACCGTGAATGCAGTTGCTCCTGGATTTATCGCTACCGATATGACAAGCGACCTTAAAGCAGAAGAAATCCTAAAATACATTCCTCTTGGTCGTTACGGTCAACCTGATGAAGTTGCTGGCATGGTTCGGTTCCTCGCTGCTGACCCAGCTGCTGCCTACATCACTGGTCAAGTGCTGAATGTAGATGGTGGGATGGTGATGGCATAGCTGAACCATCCGCCTTCTGGAAGAATAAAACAGCAGCTGGCAAGGTTAGATTGGATATAAATATTGTTTTACCTATTGCCGGTTCAGAGTTAGCTTTGCTAAGGAGCCAGAAACCATGCGGATCACGATTGAAAGGACTGGTGGCTTTGCCGGTATTACTACCACAAAAGTTGTTGACACTGCAACTCTCCCTGCCAACGAAGCAAACCAGCTAAGCCAACTAGTTGAGGCTGCTGATTTCTTTCATTTACCGGCAAATACCACCTCCAACAGCTCTCAGCCTGATCGCTTTCAGTACCAACTCACAGTGGAAGATCACGGTAAGCAACGTACAGTCAATGTTAGCGAACAAGCAATACCTGGAACTCTCAGGCCACTCATTGAATGGATAATGGCAGCTGGACGAAAGTGAAAAGAAAAAAGGCAAAAAAGAATTTTTGCCTTTTGCCTTCTACCTGTTGCCTTTAAAACGGGAGAAGCTTTGGTTCTACTCCCACCTGTTTCCAAGCGTCACGGACTGCATTTTGCTCTTTACTGTTTTGGCCGTAGAGTTGTCCGGCGACGTCAATCGTGTGGTGAGCAGTCTGTGCGAAATTTGACCAAGAGCGCAGCCGTTGTGTTAAAGTGACATACCAAATTTTCCCAGCTTTCTCCCAAGCATAGCCACCGATCGCCGTTGCTGCTAAGTAAAAGGCCTTGTTGGGAACCCCAGAATTGATATGTACCCCGCCGTTATCTTGCTCGCCCTTATAGAGATCTTTATAAAGGGCAGGCTGGGGGTCTTTGCCCAGTACCGGGTCATCGTATGCGGTTCCCGGCGCTTTCATAGAACGTAAAGCTGTTCCCTTAACTTTAGGAGTAAACAGTCCCTGACCGATCAGCCAGTCTGCTGTATCTGCTGTCTGCTTGAGATGCCACTGTTTCACCAACGAACCGAAGACATCAGACATGGACTCATTAAGTGCTCCCTGTTCGCCGTGATAGAGCAGACCTGCTGTATGCTGGGTGACGCCGTGGGTGAGTTCATGGCCAATCACATCCACTGACTTGGTAAAGCGGTCAAAAATCTCCCCATCCCCATCACCGTAAACCATCTGGGTGCCGTTCCAAAAGGCATTGTCATACTTCTTACTGAAATGAATCGTGGAGTCCAAACGCAGACCTCGACCGTCAACTGAGTTGCGTTGGAATACTTGTTGGTAGAAGTCATAGGTAGTACCAGCACTGTCGTAGGCTTCGTTAGCGGCTACGTCTTGAGTTTGGGCAGCTCCTTCAGCACGGACTAGAGTGCCGGGTAAACCTGACGGGTCGTTGTTATTTTTGGCATCATAAACGGTGCGGCTCTTCTGACCAGTTGCCTGTGCTAGTAAAGGTGCGCCTCCTGCGACTTGGCTCAACACATCCCGTTGACCGCGAATTCGTGCCGACAAACCCAAGTTTTGAAAAGCCCACTCCTTCTGCTCTGAGCTGCCATTTTCAGCAACCTGCCGCAGTATATGAGGCGGAACGATGAAACACAAAGGGCAGAGATGGTTAATTTGACGGGAAACTTTTGGCCCTGCTGATTTTTTATTCTTGCGGGACATGAATGTTCTCCTTGTGTAAACAGTTTGAGACAAAATGTAAATTAGATCTCTGGGAAAAATCAGTTTGTGAGTTGCCGTGTCAGCATAGTTTCAAATTACTGTTGACAATCACTCCTTGCTTCGCTCAGCCAGCTCATCCAAGCGGGTGATTTGAATTCCCTCTACTCACTTCAGGTCTAACTTTTGCCGTAGGTCTATTGATGACCCCCATTAGAGCTGCTCCCATTGGGCTATCCATAAATCCTGAGTTTCTTGACAAAATGTTACTCAGACAAATCGCAATTAAAGAAGTAACTTTAGGCATAGAGCGGGGTCATATGGTATGGGGTGCAACAGATCTCTTGGGTTACGCTTTAGACTGCGACTTGAGATAAAAAGGTTTCATAAGAGAAACGCTATTTTAGTCTGACATCTTGCACCATTGCTCAAAAAGCCCGATATCTCGCCCACAGTATCCTTGAGTTCCGGGATAATAGCTTAAGCTGCGCGATTTAAATCGCACTCGGACTGACAAGGCAGGCGCAAGATCTGAGTAGTACCACTTGACTCTCTTGATGGCAAATTGACAACCCTGCTCACCCCCCTCTTGTAAACAGGGGTGAAATCGGGTATTGCAGAATAAGGGTGAAATAGCTCAAGAGATCTGGATAGCAGCACCATCCCGTAGTAGGAAATGGAAACAGCTTCTTACTCAAAAAATTAAGTAGGGTAATCTCTCCACTCATGGCCGGAATTCTCTACTTCAGTCAGTAGAGAAAGTCAATGCCTGAGATTAGCACTCAGACCCAGAGAGTGCTAAATTGACTAGTGGAAGCGCAAGGAAACCAAAATGGCCAAAATTGTTGCATTTAATGAAGAGTCACGGCGGGCGCTAGAACGGGGCGTAAACGCCCTTGCTGATGCTGTCCGCATTACCCTAGGGCCGAAGGGTCGGAACGTCCTTCTGGAAAAAAAGTTTGGAGCACCCCAGATTGTCAACGATGGCATTACTGTTGCCAAGGAAATTGAACTGGAAGACCCCCTAGAAAACACAGGTGCTCGCCTGATCCAGGAAGTGGCGTCAAAAACCAAAGATATTGCTGGTGATGGCACAACCACAGCAACGGTGCTGGCTCAGGCATTGATTCGCGAAGGCTTGAAGAACGTGGCAGCAGGTGCCAACCCAGTTAGCCTGCGGCGGGGTATTGAAAAAACTATCGCTGCTCTGGTTGAGGAAATTGCCTCTGTGGCCAAGCCAGTGGAAGGCAGCGCGATCGCCCAAGTCGCTACTGTCTCAGCTGGCAATGATGAAGAAGTCGGTCAGATGATTGCCGAGGCGATGAAGCGTGTCACCAAAGATGGTGTGATCACCGTTGAAGAATCTAAATCCCTGACGACTGATTTGGAAGTTGTTGAGGGCATGCAGTTGGATCGAGGCTATATTTCTCCCTACCTGATCACAGACAATGATCGGTTGGTAGCGGAATATGAAAATGCCCGCATCCTGATCACAGATAAGAAAATTAGCTCTATCCAAGATTTAGTTCCCGTCTTGGAAAAAGTTGCCCGCGCTGGTCAAGCCTTGCTGGTGATTGCCGAAGACGTGGAAGGGGAAGCCTTAGCCACCTTGGTAGTCAACAAAGCGCGGGGAGTGCTCAGCGTGGTTGCTATCAAAGCACCTGGATTTGGCGATCGCCGCAAAGCCATACTGCAAGACATTGCTGTTTTGACTAACGGTCAGTTGATCTCTGAAGAGGTGGGGTTAACCCTAGATGCTGTCTCTCTCGAAGCGTTAGGAACCGCCCGTAAGATCACAGTTGATAAAGACACCACCACTATCGTTGCTGGTGGGGAAACAAAAGCAGATGTGCAAAAGCGGATTGGGCAAATTCGCAAGCAGCTGGAAGAAACTGACTCAGATTACGACAAAGAAAAACTGCAAGAGCGGATTGCTAAACTTGCTGGTGGTGTAGCAGTCATCAAAGTTGGTGCTGCGACGGAAACCGAACTCAAAGACCGGAAACTGCGGATCGAAGACGCCCTCAACGCCACCAAAGCTGCGGTAGAAGAAGGAATTGTCCCCGGTGGCGGTACAACCCTGATTCACCTGGCTAAGAAAATTGCTGGCATTAAAAACGGTCTTACTGAAGAAGAAAAAGTCGCTGCCGACATTCTTGCTAAAGCGCTAGAGGCACCTCTGCGTCAGATAGCTGACAATGCTGGTGTTGAAGGTTCTGTGATTGTTGAGAAGGTGCGGGAAACCGATTTTAATATCGGCTACAACGCTGCTACCGACTCTTTTGAAGACCTGATTGCGGCTGGGATCATTGATCCTGCTAAAGTTGTCCGTTCAGCTTTACAGAATGCTGGTTCAATTGCTGGTCTCGTGCTGACAACCGAAGCTCTGGTTGTCGAAAAACCTGAGAAGAAACCTGCTGGCGGTGCCCCTGATATGGGCGGCATGGGCGGCATGGGTGGCA
>CAZZWA010000039.1:17764-21126 GCA_964657555.1 uncultured Microcoleus sp. | reverse complement strand
GACTGGCACAATCTTAAAAACGAAGAAAGTGTAGCGAGTATTCAAGCCACAGTTATAAGTCATCTAGGTTTCAGCGTTTTCTGTAACCAGGTGTCAGCAATAAGGCGGCGAGAGAGACAGTGGCAACCCAGCCTCAAAAGTTAGAGAAGTTAGTATTTTTATTGCCAGAAGTCACGTTTTTTTCCTAATTTCTATCAAGAAACTGAGGAAAGGAGCTCTAGTACACTTAGGCGTAAGTTCACATACTATGCAGATTTAGAGTGGGTGGATTTACACCTAGATGTACTAGATTGGCTAATTCACCTTCTTAGTGATCCATTGCCATGTTCGGTGAAGCCCATCTTGAAATTCAACCTTTGGCCGCCAACCGTAAATCTCAAAGGCTCGCGTATTGTCTAAAATGTTAACTTTTACATCGCCAAGACGAGCGGGGATAAACTCTTTTTGGATAGTCCGACCCGAAATTTTTTCTACTGTCTCGACAATTTCCATAACACTATGACCGACGCCTGAGGAAACGTTAATAATGGAGGAGCCTACTGTTTCGGCAGCCAGTAGTAAAGCCTCAGTAACATCATCTACGTACAAGTAATCTCTAATAGCTTCACCTTGGCCATATATCTTGAGTACACGATTATGATAAGCACAACCCATTGCCACAGCTATAATTCCTTGAACTCTCAGTTGGTTCTGTCCGGGGCCATAGGGATTTGAGATACGAAGCACATTTACGTCTAGCTCTGTTGACCGAGCATAAAAGTTAAGATAATTCTCAATTGTTAGCTTACTCTGGCCATAGGCAGAAGTTGGCATCAGAGAATGATGTTCAGGTGTGGGAATAACTTGTGGCTCGCCGTATACAGTCCCTCCGGAGGAGCCATAAACAACTTTTTTCACCTGATTAGCTAAGCAGATCTCTACTAAACGAATCGTAGGCAGGAGGTTTGACATAACGTCATAGACACTACTTTCAATTGTCATGCTGGGAAAAGTTGTTGAAATCAAATGAAATACTGTATCAACATCTTTTGTTGCCTTACGTATCGCCACATCATCCATGAAATCTCCACGGATGACTTCGACACTGTCTAAGATATCCTCTATCGTAGAAACAGAAAAACTTGGACGAGCAAAAACTTTGGGATATTCACCTTGCTTGACCAGTGCTCGTGCTAGATTTCCTCCCAGAAAACCAGCGCCTCCCAAAATTAGACTTTTCGCCATTGTTAAAATCCTCCAATATTTTGTGATAGAAGGTGTCGAACAATTTTTGCTAGCCCTTGGCTGTAATTAGTTTGGTAAACTTAGAACTAGGTCGGATGACGCTAAGGCCAATAGTTGATTTAGGTAGAAGCTCCCATGATTCAGTCACTCAAGATTCTGGAGCATCGACTGCATCTCGCTGCGTTCTAACCCACTTTGTTTGAGGCTTCACCACAAACGCCAGATAAAGTGGAATTTTCCAAAGAATGTAGAAAGGCACAGCCAAAAGCGATAGTCCTGATATATCAGTACGCCCAAACTTAGCCCAAGAGCCAACAATTGAGATGAAAACTAGAAGTCCTTCTATTGCTAAAACAATAGAAGGAATCCATGAGCCTCCTAATGTGCCTGCTAACAATGCTCCTGCCGTAGCAGTTGCCCATATCATTACTAACAACGAGACTGGCGGTATCAACAGATCCATTGCCAGTGCTAATAGGTCGAAACGTCTTTGACGAACAGACTCTTTAAACAGTTGAGGAACTTGCATTAGCAGAGTCTGCAAATGACCGTGCTCCCATCTCGTTCTCTGGCTCTTAGCTGCTTGCTGCTGCTGTGGGAGACGCCCTGTCACTTTCGCCTCCGGACAAAATATCGGGGCTGAGCCAGCGATCGCCAGATCTAAACCCAGCTGCATGTCCTCAACAATATTGCCACTTGCCAGAGGAGCTTCGCGAATCACCGACCACGGGAAAGCCATACCCGTACCTGTCAGCAAGCATGGTAGGCTTAGCTGTGCCAATCCACTCGGACGGACTAAGTTCTTGACCAGAAACGCTAGTGCCGAGATCGCATCTTTCGGTTTTGGGTTAGCTGGTTGTTCCAGAAGGTAGATTGCCTGGACAGGTCGCGATTTGGCAAACGCCAACCGAGCAATCCGCTTAATTGTTCCTTGATGCACAAGACAGTCCGCATCGATCAGCACCACCACATCGGGTGGCTCTGCCTCAATGAAACGCAGGCCAAAATCCAACGCGTAGCCCTTGCCCCTGCGCTCATTATCCTGTCTTTCAATCACCGTTGCCCCAAGTTGACGGGAGAGCGCGGCTGTTTGATCGCTGCAATTATCAGCAATGACAACTAGCCGATCTTGCTCCGTTAGCTGGGGCAGTATTTTCTCTAAAGTTGCACCAATTTCGGACTCTTCATTATAAGCTGGAATTAAAACAGCTATCCCAGGTCGGGGTCCCTCAGCAGACCCTACATCATGTCCATTAAACAAGAGTGCTGCACTGCACTCAATAAACAAAACCGTAATTGGCACTAACAGCCCAAGTGCAATGACAAACAGGACCACGTCAATCAATAAAATCATCAGCTGAGGAATTTTTCAACAATTCCAGTGCAACGTAAATTGTTTCCTTTATAACATTTATCTTTAAGAATGGAAGTTATTCTTGGCGGGAGTTAATCAATGCGGGAAATTCTCTCCCGAAGCAGCTAGCAACCTGAAGAGTGAGTAGTCAATTTTGGGGAGTATTCTACGCAGACACCTCAGCCTCTATAACGCCCTAGTTTCCTAACCCTTCGCTCAGCGATCGCGCAGCAGCGCCGCCAGGGACTGCCGCTTACGTAGATCCATCATATCTGCTAGACTATCCTCACCCCAATCTAGGGGATGGCTCTTTTCGGGGGGTAATACTGTCACTAGGGGAGCATCTGCAACAGAAATTGGTGGTTCTAGTCGGGATCTTTGTTTCTTCAAAGAATTTGTTCGCGATGATGGTTGTCGTTTTTTACGGATGGCAGTGGTAGAAGATGCTTTCAAACTTGTTTCTCGCCTCAGAGATTTTCGCCGCTGCGACGACGAGTGCCTCATGCTTCCGTAAATCAGCCAGCTACCAGTGGCGCAGGTGAGCGCGACTGCACTAAACAACCACATTGGCATTCCAGGCTCTGGAGCGGAAGCATCAACCTTCCTAAAGCCTCCTTGAGATGTTTGGGAGTCCTGAAATCCTGTTGAGGTTGGTAGGGCCGTCTGGGATTCCTCAACAGTTGCATCTAACAGCCCTGTTGGAGAGTCATCCACAATTTTTGGTGTGGCTTCTGGCTGCTTCTCCCATTCAACTGTGCCAGGGTTAAGCAAACCCAATGCAGCC
>CAZZWA010000039.1:12361-17664 GCA_964657555.1 uncultured Microcoleus sp. | reverse complement strand
TTCTGGCTGCTTCTCCCATTCAACTGTGCCAGGGTTAAGCAAACCCAATGCAGCCACATAGGCAACCACTACCAGTGATGCCCACAAACCACCCCAAAACGCTAGTGGACGATTGCGAATCAGCTCTTGAAAAACCTGCACACCTAACCGCTGTGTAGGACTATTACCAGACGGGTTGAGCATCAATACCCTCAACTAGGACGACTATATGCTGGGCGGTCATAAAGTGAGCTTTTCGTTGCGAGCGTCTGAGAGTACCTTGAGTTATTGGTTGACTCTTCGACTAATGACCATTGTGTGTCAAATAGATTTGGTCTCACCGCATGCAGTATAGCACCCCATATTTTCACTTTTCTGACTTGACCCAAATTTTTCTAATGCCTTTAGTTAGCTTGAGTTTTTTTGTTGACAAGAGTGATTTTGGCACAAGCAGATGGTCTCATGCAACCTAAACCACAGGATGATTTTAAGAAAAGCTTCGCTTGAGAAGATTTTACCTCTAGCGAGATAAGTCAATCATCTAATAATCCAGAGACAATTATCGTAATCTCTTAAGAAGTCGGGATGAGCGACGAATGCGATACACTAACACACGATAGGGGACTGCGAGGTGAGACAAGAAATGGGTGCAGAGCTAACGCCTACACTTAACGAAAACACAACACAATCTGAGGCTGGAGCCGAACCTCCAGCGACGCAGCGGATTGAAGCGCCGCTTGTCAAATCTCAAACTGCTTTGGCACGGGTGACGAGTACAGAAGACTCGTCTCTAAAGCATTGGACAATTGAGGATAGTGAGAACTTATATCGAATTCAGGGCTGGGGTGAACCGTATTTCTCTATAAACGCTGCAGGTCACATCACTGTATCCCCTAAAGGCGATCGTGGTGGCAGTCTGGATCTCTTTGAACTGGTCAACGCGATCAAGCAACGCAACCTAGGATTGCCACTGTTAATTCGCTTTTCCGACATTTTGGAAGACCGGATCGAGCGATTGAATGCTTGCATGAATAAAGCGATCGCCCGTTATAACTATCCTGGCGTCTACCGGGGGGTGTTTCCGGTCAAATGTAATCAGCAACGCCACCTGATCGAAGATCTAGTGCGGTTTGGCAGACCACACCAGTTTGGCTTGGAAGCCGGTTCTAAACCAGAGCTGATGATTGCTCTGGCCATGCTGGATACCCCAGGAGCTTTGTTAATTTGCAACGGCTACAAAGATCGGGAATATGTAGAAACAGCAATGCTAGCTCAACGTTTGGGGCAAACGCCAATTATTGTGCTAGAGCAGATTGAAGAAGTAGATTTGGTAATTGCAGCAGCACAAAACCTGGGAATTAAACCAATTTTAGGCATTCGTGCCAAGCTGAGCACCCAAGGGATGGGCCGTTGGGGCAGCTCTACTGGCGATCGCGCTAAGTTTGGCCTGACGATCCCCGAGGTCATTCAATCTGTTGATCAGCTGCGGCATGCCGATCTTCTGGAATCACTGCAACTGTTACACTTTCACATAGGCTCGCAAATCTCTGCAATCAATGTCATTAAAGACGCCATCCGCGAAGCTGGTCAGATCTACGTGGAGTTAGCCCAGATAGGAGCTAACATGAAGTATATTGATGTCGGCGGCGGATTGGGAGTAGACTACGACGGCTCTCAAACCAACTTCTACGCATCGAAGAATTACAACATGCAGAACTATGCCAACGATATCGTGGCAGAGTTGAAAGATGCTTGTGCAGAGCGTCAACTGCCTGTTCCTACCCTAATTAGTGAAAGCGGGCGGGCAATCGCTTCCCATCAGTCGGTGCTAATTTTTGATGTCCTGAGCACGAGTGACGTGCCATCTGGCTCTCCAGAACCCCCGCAAGATTTCGAATCACCAATTATTCACAATCTCTGGGAGACTTACCAATCCATCAGCCTTGAGAATTACCAAGAACTCTACCACGATGCCACTCAATTAAAAGAAGAAGCCATCAGTAGATTTAACTTAGGGATCTTGCGCCTCACGGAAAGAGCCAAAGCTGAGCGGCTCTACTGGGCCTGTTGTGAGAAGATTCTGGTCATTACCAGACAGCAGGAATACGTTCCTGACGACTTAGAAGAACTGGAAAAAATCATGGCTTCCATCTACTATGTCAATCTCTCAGTCTTTCAATCTGCGCCTGATTGCTGGGCGATCGATCAATTATTCCCCATCATGCCGATTCATCGGCTAGATGAAGAACCCACTGAGAGAGGGATTTTGGCTGATCTCACCTGCGATAGTGATGGCAAAATCGACCGTTTTATTGACCTGCGAGATGTCAAGTCCGTTTTAGAGCTGCATTCACTTAAGCCGGTAGAACCCTACTACCTGGGTATGTTTCTCAGTGGTGCTTATCAAGAGATTATGGGTAACCTCCATAATTTATTTGGGGACACTAACGCCGTTCACATCCAGCTAACACCCAAAGGATACCAAATTGAACACGTCGTCAAGGGCGACACCATGACAGAAGTGGTGAGCTATGTGCAGTACGACGCAGAAGATTTGGTTGAGAGCCTTCGACAGCGAACGGAACAAGCTCTCCAAGAAAAGCGCATCACGATCCAAGAATCTCAACTGTTACTGCAAAACTACGAGCGGAGTCTGGGACGCTACACTTATCTATCTCCTTGAGAGGCTAACAAGTCGTGTAACCCCTTTGCAGGTTTCCACACAGGTAGTAAGCAAGGAGTAGTGGTAAAGCTTTATCACTACTCCTTGTCCAGCCAAAGTTCTAGCAGCTAAGTTGATTTGCACCCATCATCTTAATCCGTCCCTAGTAGTTCAGCGATCGCCTGCCTTTCTGCTGGTGGCTGGGAGGGTAATACTTGACGGGTATCGGTAATCAACCAATCGAGAGCGGCTGCCTGAACATCAATGGTGGCACCAGTCTTATCCACGCAATAGCGGCCAAACACTAACTTATCTATCAGGCGTACTCCTGGCCCCAAGCGGGAATACTCAAAGATGATGCTATTTTCCACCTTGGCACCACTACAAACCCAACAATTAGGCCCAATTGTCGTGGGACCAACAATTTTGGCTCCATCTTCAATCCGGGTCATGCCACCAATATAAACGGGGCCAGTGATGTCAACCTTGTCCCAATTCACTGCCACATTTAAACCAGTGTAGATGCCAGGAGTGACTTCCCGTCCAGGTATAGGTACATTTTTGACTTTTCCTAGCATGACATCGCAAATTGCCCGCCAGTAGTCAGGAACTTTACCAATATCAACCCATTCAAAATCCATCGTGATGCCGTAAAAGGGAGCACCGATCTCCACCAGCTTGGGGAATAGCTGGCTACCGATGTCATATTCCTGACCAGAAGGTATGTAGTCAAAAATTTCTGGCTCAAAAATGTAAATGCCGGTGTTGATACTGGTACTGAGAGCTTCTTCTACTGGTGGTTTTTCCTGGAACGCTTTGATTCTGCCTTGTTCATCTGTGACCACTACCCCATAGCTGGATACATCTTCCTTGGGAACAGACTTCATAATCACAGTGGCAATAGAACCCTTTTCTCTATGCCACTTCACTGCCGCTGTCAAGTCGAGGTCAATCAGGGCATCGCCACATAACACTACAAACGTATCATCAAAGAAAGGCCAGAAGTCCTGGATGCGCCGCATTCCACCGGCAGAACCTAGCGCCTTCCCAATCATTTCTCCATCGACAATACTGCCTTCAAAAGAGTAGGCAATCTGAACGCCAAACCGCTGACCGTCGCCGAAATAGTCCTCAATTTTATGGGAGAGATGGCTGACATTGACCATAATCTGGTCAAAACCATGCTGGCGTAGCAGTTCCAGTAAGAACTCCATCACTGGCTTTTGCAGGATGGGGATCATCGGTTTGGGGGTGGTGTAGGTAATAGGGCGAATACGGGTACCCTTACCAGCAGCCAGAATCATGGCTTTCATTTATTTTTACCCTTAAAATAATTTAGTTCACAACAGACAGCTATTAGATGAGCCAGTGGCTTCCTAACAACTACTTGGATATTCTAGAGGTTCTTTCTGGAAAAGTTACAAGGGTTACGTTGCCCCAAATAGCTGAGTGGTAAAAGGGGAGAAGGGAAAAAAGTTTAAAATGAGGGTTCGTGTAGTTATGTGTACTCCTAGTCCCTCTATAACCCCACATTCCTTATATCATCCCTTCACAACTTCTTTGGATAGCGCGAACCTTGATATCCTGATAGAATTCCTCTTGAGTCAACTCCACTTTAGACTGGGCAGACAGCAATAACAGCGCCCAGAAAACACCCACCCGATCATTCTGCTTTTTGCGGTTTAGCTCTGGTAGCTCGTGGTTTTCGGCAGATGGCAAATTTGCACTCCACAACTCCAGCAATTGATCCAAAACGAGCCAATCCTGCCCTGGTCGCAGAGTTGGTAAATGACCAACCAGAAACTGCTCCAGTTGTGTAGCCGTCTCCGTAAGATTTTCCTGATGAGCGAGAGTCGCAATAGCCCTTGCCACTTGAGCGCGGGACTGAGAACTGGGACGCTTGATTCGGGAGCGGGGAGATTTTTCTTCCAGTGCAGCTGCCACTTGTTGGAGCTGTTCAATGAGTTCCTGTAGTGTCACAGGTCGTCTTTGAAGCGGCCCAGCAGACGGACGCCGTTGTAAATGGCGCTCTAGATGCATCGGTAATTGAGAATTTATCTTGGAATCAGTATCCGTAGAGATTTCTTCGGGTACTAAATCTAGGTTCTCTTCAGGCTTCTCCAGTCGCCCTAGGGTGTCCGCCTTAAGCAACACCAGCATGGACGCATACAAAAAAGCCTGCCCGGACTGAGACAGATCTGCTGCAAAAGTGTCTTGCTGAGTGAGAGAGCAGTTTGCTAGTTCACTTAAACACCTGTCAATGACTTCAATCACTTGGACGTCCCAGGGATCGATCTCCCCTCGCTGTGCCAGATCGATTAAGAGCGCAATTGCATTTTGAGCAGGGGCGTTAGTAGTGGTGAGCAATGGGTCTTGGTTCATCTTTCCCGGTCACTCATCCTGCAAGCAGCCTTGAGCTGAGGTTAGCCTTAGCGAGACACAGCCTTAGCATCAGGCGTTGGCAGATGAAATTGTGCCGCCCTTGCAAGGAATATAAGATTACTGAGCCAATGCTTCGGCTGTCGGTGCACCTTCAGTCTCAAGAATAGCACTAGAAGGCAGTTGCTGTAGCTGTTCAATCTCAGCCTTATAGTGTTCAACGTCTTGCTCTAGTTCCTGAATTCGTCGATCTTTCTGACGCTTTTGGCGCATCTCCTGACGG
>CAZZWA010000039.1:1631-12261 GCA_964657555.1 uncultured Microcoleus sp. | reverse complement strand
GGTCGTGGGAAACAGTCTCAGAAGTAATAACTTGCAGCTGACGCAATCTGCGGATGGTATCAAGCGTATCCTTAATAGTGCCAGCAATAGGTACTGAGACAATCACACCGAGCAATCCAGCGATCTTGCCTCCCATCAGGAGGGCGATGAAGATCCAGATAGGATTTAGACCAGTAAAATCACCCATCAACTTAGGTGCGACAAGATTGTCTTTGATTTGCTGCATAAAGATGGCCGCGATCGCTACCTGAACAGCTAAACCAAAATCTTGGAGCATCACTAGAATCGTCACTAGCCCAATTGCTAAAGTAGCACCGATAAATGGAATCAGTTCTCCTACACCAATTAACAGGGCAAATAGCAAGGAAAACTGCACCTTTAGAAGCAAGAAAATTGGAGTTAGGGTTCCCACCATAAACACCCCCAACAATAACTGGCTGGTGAAAAAGTTCTGAAAATTTAGTCGCAGGGATTGACTTAAGGGAACCCCGATGTAAGTTGGTAGGAGGTTAACTAGACCTTGCCACAGGCGATCCCCGTAGAGCAGCATGTAAAATGCCAGCACTACCAGGAACAGCACATCTAGCAATCCAGACACTGTTCCCCAAGCAAATCCAAAAGCTTGGGTAGCAAGAGCTTGCACTTGACTGTTAATGCGAATGTAGAGACCACTGGTAAAACCCTTGAGATCTAGAGGCAAACGCCGTTGTCTTGCCCAATTATCCAAATACTCGATCTTCTCGTTACTTGCCTCTAACCAAGCTGGAATATTTTTTAACAATTGCACAGTTTGATCAATCAAAATTGGCAATAATGTCAGACCAGAGACAACCAAAAGCGTTAAAGTCAGAAGCAAAACTATAATAACTGCCTGAGCCCGAGTCAGGCGAAAACGCTCTAATATCCCTACAGGGTAGTTCAGCAGAAAAGCCAAAATCCCAGAGATCGCCAGCACCGTAATCAGACTCTCAAAATAGCGAAACGCTTGAGACAGAATCCAGATATTGAGGGCGATGATCGGGCCACTCAACCCTAAAATCAGAAAACGTTGAAAATTGCCTGACCAGTGCATCAATTTCCACTCCCTGTGCCCTGCTCCCTGAGAAACTCATACAACTTGTGCTAGACTCTGGACTCTGGACTAGAGAAAGTCTAAAGTCTTGTAGGGGCGGGTTTAGCAGACTAATCTTGATTATGACGAATAATTTGACGAGCATTACCCGTCCTAACTGTGTGTGTAGTTTATAGTCCAAATCTAATGATGGACACCACCCTAGCAGATATTCGTAAGGAGTACACTCAAGCAGGGCTCAGTGAAGCTGATGCTGACCCCGATCCTTTCAGACAGTTTCAAACCTGGTTTGAACAAGCAATGGCAGCGCAATTGCTGGAGCCGAATGGGATGACTCTTGCCACCGTCACTCCAGATGGCAAACCAAGAGCTAGGATAGTGCTGTTAAAAAACTTCGATGAGCGCGGCTTTGTTTTTTACACCAACTACGAGAGTCACAAAGGGCAAGAACTGGCGCAAAATTCCTGGGCAGCCTTAGTTTTCTGGTGGACTGAACTAGAACGGCAAGTACGCATAGAGGGGCGGGTTGAGAAAGTTTCTGACGTAGAGTCAAATACCTATTTTCGCAGTCGTCCTCTAGGAAGCCAACTGGGAGCTTGGACTTCCCAGCAAAGTCAGGTCATTAGCAACCGAGAGGTGCTAGATTCTCGTTTACAGGAACTGCAGGAAAAATACCAAGGTCAAGATATTCCCCGCCCTCCCCACTGGGGGGGTTACCGAGTTACCCCGACAGTGATCGAGTTTTGGCAAGGGCGTCCCAGTCGGCTTCATGACAGGTTGCGATATTGGCGTCCTGAGGATGGTAGCTGGAGGATTGAGCGTCTATCACCCTAGTCGTCCTCTTTAATCACTCTGGTTAGGAAAAAATCAGATAATGCTCTTAAGAGCAATCTGCTGTCTACATTTCAGGCTTTATTTTTTAGTAAAAATTTCATAAAAGCGATCTTTTTTCCTCATATGTATTCTACATAACAACATTGTTGAAGAACCCCACCCTACTTATGCAAGGGTGGGGTATCTGTCTGAGTTTTTGATGAAGATTTTTCAACTACTTCTAAGATTTTCTAGATTTCCTCAAAATTAATGTAATCTATGCTACAATATGTCTAGAATTTTGCCAGGAAGATTTAAATTGCGGGCTTGACAAAGGACAAGCTTTCCAGCTAGGTTGAACTGATACGTTAAGCATCTGGCAAGAACCGCCACGACGTCCTGTAGGGTTGTAATATTGGCAGTACCTACAGGCTGAAACAGAAACTGATGAATCTAAGGTTTTCATAAGATTGTCTCCTTTGAGAGATTTGTCTCTATAGCCAGATTGGTCTGTCTCTATAAAGTATGCAGCTAGATTTTTAGAGTGATCTACAAGTTGTAGAATTTACACTTAAAACATTGCATTTCATCACAAAAAGTCATGAAGAAAGTTAACATACGCACGAGATTCACCTCCATTTTGAGTTGAATCATCGTAAGATGGCTAGAGTTGCGTGTTTTTAGACAATTCCGCCGCATCCCTACTTATTTAGGGCGATCCTGATTTGAAAGTTACACAGGACATTAAATTGGTTGCCAGTGCTATGGCAGTGGTGGCTTTGACAAGCCTCTCATCAGCAGCCTCAGAAACGTCTAAGTTTTTTGTGGAGTGTCATTCTTTGGCGACGGCAGAAGGCGATATTCTCAAAGATTACGCCTATCATTTGAGAGCTGTTGGATACTCAGAGGAAGTGGCGAATGGCATTAATATTAACTTGGATGAGAAAAATCTTGTTCTGTCTGTAGAGAGCAGGCAACCTAAGGATAAAGAATACAGCCCACTTTATCCGAAGCTAACTCTGGTAATGCGCCAAAAGCAGCCTTGTCAAGATGGGAAGTGCAAGCAAGTGGAATATGAGCCTAAGGATTTTGAGGGGAAGCTCGTCGTCACTTATGACCAAGATCAAGGCATAATCTTCATCAAACACACAATTATGCTGGGCACTGTGGTTCAATCTCGTGGAGGTTGTGAATTTGTAGCGCTTCCCTCTCAGATCATACATTAGTTAATACTGGCGCTAAACGCTATTCCAAACATGGGATCTCTATTCTGTAAAACAGACTTGGATACATTCTCAAATATTGCTAGCTAGCTATTGAGTGCGTCGCCTCCTTGTCGCTAAACTAGAGGGCGATCGCTCTTAAGGTTTCCTTAATACATCTTGAGTTTGTGCAGTCAGTCTGAGATTTCCACGACGTCGCAGTAGCAACATCAAAACCACACCAATCACTAACCCAGTGCCATGTGCCCAGTAAGCAATATCTACAGAATTGGCACCGCCAGAAGCATTTAACTGGCCAAAGCTATAGAATACTTGCTGCACAAACCACCAGAATAGATAGAACCAAGCTGGCAACTCAATGGGGATAAATAAAATCACCAACGGCAAGATGGTGTCAACCTTTGCCTTAGGAAAACTCAACAGGTAGGCTCCCAAGACAGAAGCGATCGCGCCATTTGCTCCCACCAATGGTACTGCCAGCTTTGGAGCAACAAGAATTTGCCCAACCCCAGTCAGGATGCCACAAAACAGGTAAAACACCAAATACCGCCCGTGTCCCAGGATGTCCTCAACATTCTTGCCAAAAACAAATAGAAACAGGAGATTGCCTAGAATTTGGCTAAAGCTACTGTGGATAAATATTGCTGTTAGTAGAGAACTAACACTTAGCAACCAAGCAATCCAGGCAGCTGGATTATCCCCAGCAAAAGCATCTGATGTAACAGTAGTGATCTTACTGGGAACCACACCCCAACTTTGGATAAAATTGCCCAGTTCACCCGCAACCTCTAGTTTTAGCTCCCAGAGGAACAAGGCAATATTGATCCCAAGCAGAAAGTAATTAACAAAAGGTTGGCGGCGGCTAGTAATATTATCGGCAATGGGGATCATCTAACCTAGATGGCTAAACAAATTTGCCAATATAGTGTTAGAAAATAAGAACCCTTCTGGGTCTTTTAACCTAAGTTGTCCAGATAATAGCGGTTTCCGAGTATCGAGCATATCAACTACTGCGCCATCTTTCCTGACAACTTCTACCCAGCCTTGTCGATAGTAAGGCTGCAAACAATGCCAAATCTGTTCAAGTGTCTTGTCTCCAAACTGTTTAGCCAGATTTGACAAGCTCAAACCTTCTGCCAGACGTAAGCCCAGCATCAATGTTTCTAACAGTACCTCAGATGCTGATGTCGGGAGACAATCCACCTCCCCAGCATTTTGAATCAACTGTTGCACCCACTGATAGTATTCCCGTGTCTTGCGTGGACGGGTAAACCTACACCCTTGGACATAGCTAGCAGCCCCCATGCCAAAGCCGTAGTAAGGGCGATTTTCCCAGTAAACCCGATTGTGGCGGCATTGATGACTAGGCTGGGCATAGTTAGAAATTTCGTAGTGTTGATAACCAGCACCAGTCAGGACTTGTTGCGCCAGTCGATACATTCCGGCAGTGGTTTCATCAGTCGGTAGAGGCTTTATACCACCTTGATAGTAACGCCCAAAAGCAGTACCAGGCTCAATCGTCAGGTCATAAGTAGAGATGTGGGTGGGAGCAAGCCCTATACCTGCCTCCAGAGACTCCTGCCACTGCTCTAAAGATTGATGCGGCAAACCAGAAATTAAATCTAGGCTGAAGTCGGGAAACCCCACTTGGCGGATTAGGTCTACTGCGGCAAAAATATCAGAGACAGTGTGCGATCGCCCACAACTCTGTAACAGAGAAGACTGGAAAGCCTGTACCCCTAGACTGATTCGATTCACTCCAGCATTCTTGTAGCCTTGAATTTGTTGCTTGTCAAAGGTTCCTGGGTCTATTTCCATTGAAATCTCAGCACCAGTGGCAATCCCAAACTGCTTGTCGAGGAGATCGAGTATACGCCCCAACTGCTCCACCGACACTAACGAGGGAGTACCGCCGCCAAAGAAAACTGTCTGTAGGGTTTTCCCTAAGGCTGAGGTTATGGCTATTTCTTGGCACATCACCTCAATGTACTGCTGAATTGTGCCAGAGTTACTCCCACTTTTGCGATCCCCGACGATGGAGACTGGAAAATCACAGTAAAAGCAGCGACGGCGACAGAAGGGAATGTGGAGATAGACGGAACTGGGGACACCAGAAACCACGACTTTATCTTTGATAATTAAGGGGTTTAACACTTTGATTTGCGGCAAAACTTAATTAATCGAGGTATTTCTTAATTCTTGATTAATACTTGTTAATCCACTAAATATTTTGAGCAATTGTTCTTGCTTATACTCAACTTTGCGTTCTCCTATAGAGATTATGTAACAAACGAGGATTTAGAACGTGCTCTTAATTAAGAGCTGCATGTGTCATCCGATCATCAGCCTCGCTTAACCGCAGTCTTAAGGGCAGCCATGCCAACTTTGACTAAGAAAGGAAATAAAAGTTACCGAAATTGTTCATGTTCTATTTGGATAATGAGTGGGGCGAGACAGTCGGTTAACACGACAAGGCTGTTGTAACCTCAAAGATATAAAATGTAGATGCTGAATCTGGTTTTATTTTTTATATCTCCCACAGTTGCTGTTCATTTATCTTGGATTAACCTATGCTTGATGCAATCATTATTCTTCTACTCATCCTAGCAGCAGCAGGGATCGGGTTTGACAGCATTGATTTACTGCCCAGTGGGATGCTGAATCAGGTGACCAATGTGGAAGCCTTGCGCTGGGTGACTGCCGGTTTTGCCGCCATCATTGGGGGTGCCTTTGGGCTAGCAGTTCAGACGGCCTATCGTCGCTTGGAAGCCCAAGTGAGAGAAATGCCAGTTGAGGTGATCCTGACTCGCTCTATCGGCTTAGTGATTGGCCTGTTAGTGGCCAATCTGATGTTGGCACCAGTTTTCTTACTGCCGATTCCTGGGGATTTTGCTTTCATCAAGCCCCTAATGGCGATTTTAGGCAGTGTGATGTTTTCCTACATGGGCGTCACCCTGGCAGATACCCATGGTCGTGCCTTCTTAAGACTGATTAACCCCAACTCTGTCGAAACGATATTGTTGGCAGAAGGTACGCTTAAGCCAGCGTCTAGCAAGGTTTTAGATACCAGTTGTATCATAGACGGTAGGATTGAACAACTGCTGGCTACTGGCTTTATCGAGGGTCAAATCCTTGTACCGCAGTTTGTCTTGCAGGAACTGCAACAACTAGCAGATGCTGCCAACGATCAAAAGCGAATCCGAGGCCGTCGAGGGCTGGATATTCTCAACCGGGTGAAAGAAGAGTTCACAGAACGCATCGTTATCCACCCGGCTGATTATGATGAGATTACTACAGTAGACGCAAAGTTAATACGCTTTACCCAAGAGATCAACGGTACGCTGTTGACCAACGACTACAACCTTAGTAAAGTGGCCTCCTTACAAAAGGTGCCGATTCTGAATGTCAACGATTTGTCGCAAGCAATTCGTCCGATTTATCTACCTGGTGACAGTCTTGACTTAAAGATTCTTAAGGAAGGGAAGGAACCAGCGCAAGGTATTGGCTACCTGGACGATGGCACTATGGTGGTTGTGGAAGACGGGCGTAGCTACGTAGGTGGCGAACTACGGGTGATCGTCACAAGTGCTTTGCAAACTTCTGCTGGGCGAATGATTTTCGCTCGACCCTATGCGTCTGTTATGGCGTGAGTTGATGAGACTTTTAGATCTAAAAAATGAGACCGATGCAGTTTGACTGCATCGGTTCTTTAATGGAGTTAAATACAAAAAATATTGGCAAGTAGAAACTAGTCTTTAAAGCCAATACAGATTGTGAAGGAACTAGAGAAACAGAAGAATTTAGCTCCTGCTTCTTGGCAATCCCCAATCTTAAAACTGCGCCTAGCTACTCCTGTAAAATGGTTTTGGAGACAATTCGGGTTTTCTTGCGGTCTGCTTCTGTAAGCTCTTCACCAGATTGCAGACGAGTAGCACTGGTTTGCAGCACCGTTGCAGCGCCTTTATCTCCCATTTGCAGAGCCGTTTTCGCTGCCGTTTGCAGCATAGTAGCAGCACCAACGCGATCGCCCTGTTGCAATTTGGCTTCAGCTAGCTGAGTTTGCCGATATTTTGCCAATGCCAAAACGTGCTGCTGCACCTCCGGATTGGGCGCTGGTTGGTATGAATGCACAACATTTGCTTCCACAGGCGCAATTTGGGAAAGTAATCCCTCTTGGCCAACTGAGGGATCATCGTAACGCACTTGCAGATTGGCAATCGTTTGCCTACCCTCTGGCAGTTGACCAATGTAAAGGTTCGCTAGGATAACCCGCGAGACATCATTCATCAAGTCTCCCAGCCGCACTACAAACTTGTCACCTTCATCTTGCACTGGCAGTTCTATCGTATCTGGAGCTACTTGCGCGATCGGTTTGAGTTCTGCCAGCCGCACCTTGGGCATCAGGGAGAGCAGCAGGTAAGCATTTGTTAACTGAACTGACTGGATGCGGTTGAATAAACGGCTAAATTCCTCCACTGCCTGCTCTACCTTCTCAATATAGGACAGGGTGCCACCACCAGCATCAGCAATCTGTTCTAGAATATCTTGGTTCCAGTGCTCGCCAAATCCCAAGGCATTCAGAGTCATTTTGTACTCTGTAGCTAGCTGAGCTAATTTGAGACAGCGTTGATTGTCACCGTGCTCATTTTCTCCATCTGTCAGCAAAAAAATCTGAGAAATCGTGTCTTTTTTGCCTTTTGCCAGTTCTTCAATTCCCAGCTTCATCCCTTCATCAATAGCTGTACCCCCATCGGCTCTCAGGGAACCGATCTGGTTTTTCACCTTGTCAGGGTGATCAATAACTTGGTTGGGGACAATGACTTTGGCTCTGTGATCGAAAGCAACAACAGAGATGCGATCGCCAGGGTTTAGACGCTCTACGAGGCGTTGTGCTGCCTTTTTGACGGTTTCTAGTGGCATTCCTCGCATAGAACCGCTGTGATCGAGAATTAGAGATAAGTTGAGCGGAGCATGCCGCTCTATTTGTTCTGGAATGAGCGCCGAGACAGAAATCGATAGCTGACGTTGGCTGCTGGTTTGACTGGCGTCAACATTGGAATCATTCAGGGAAGGCTGCAAACCAACTTTCATTACACAAGGCTCCTGGGAAGATAATACCTTATTAGAGTAACTTCAGGGAATACCTGAGATTACAGAAGTTAAATTATTGACATTTTCTGGGGGACAGTGTGGATAACCGTCTCCTTTCAAGGAAGGGGCAGCTAATAGGTAATGGAATTAATCAATTACCTATTAACCATTACTAGAATCCCCTCTGTCTTTATGGAAGGGATCGGGTTAAGGAACCTATTTCTTAGGATAGCCGCTAGTCTGATGCCCTATCCAGCTTTGTTAAGAAATCACAGATACACAAGACGCTCCGCCGTCACGCTACCATGTATAAATAGTGGCCTAGTTGTTGGCAATAACAAAGATATGGATTCACCCATTAGAGCTGTTCAATCCACTTACTACGGCGATACCTCCATTCGCCAAAATCCACCGGATTTAGAATCCATGTTGCTCAAGGAACGGATTGTTTATCTGGGGCTACCTTTAGTTTCACCAGAGGAGTATAAACAGCAACTGGGCATAGACGTAACAGAGCTGATAATTGCCCAGCTGCTCTATTTGCAGTACGATGACCCGGATAAGCCAGTCTATATCTATATCAATTCCACTGGCACCTCTTGGTATACGGGCGAGGCTATAGGTTTTGAAACCGAAGCCTTTGCCATCTGTGACACAATTAATTACATCAAGCCGCCAGTTCACACCATCTGTATTGGTCAAGCAATGGGCACGGCAGCGATGATCCTCTCAGCTGGCACGAAAGGATGCAGAGCTAGTCTACCCAACGGTACGATCATTTTGCATCAAGCCCGCCGTCGTACTGGCGGTCAAGCCACAGACATTCAAATTCAAGCTAAAGAAGTCTTGGCGAACAAAAAGATGATGGTGAATATCTTGTCCCAAAATACAGGTCAAGCACCTGAGAAGCTGACCAAAGATATGGATCGGATGTTCTACATGACTCCTCAGGAAGCCAAAGAATACGGTTTGATTGACCGGGTATTGGAAAGTTCTAGAGAACTCCCTCAAACTGCCATAGCTGCTCACAGCTAATTTTTTACTAAACTCCACAAACGAAAAACTCCTATGCCCATTGGTGTTCCCCAAGTACCCTACCGCCTACCTGGCGAGCAGTATAGTCGATGGATTGATATCTATACTCGCCTGAATCAGGAACGAATAATCTTCCTAGGTCGAGAAATTAACGATGGGCTTGCCAATCGACTGGTAGCAGCGATGCTTTACCTGGATTCCAACGATCCAGGCAAAGATATCTATCTCTATATCAACTCTCCTGGGGGTTCAGTGACCGCAGGCATGGCGATCTATGACACAATGCAGTACATCAAATCCGATGTAGTGACTATTTGTGTCGGGCTAGCAGCTTCGATGGGTGCTTTCCTCCTGGCAGCCGGGACAAAGGGTAAACGTTTGGCGTTACCCCATGCACGGATTATGATCCACCAGCCCTTAGGTGGTACACGCGGACAAGCTACAGATATTGAGATTGAGGCCAGGGAAATCCTGCGGCTCAAGCGACAATTGGATGAGATGTTAGCTCAAAGGACAGGACAGCCTCTGGAAAAGATTCAGAAGGATACTGATCGCGACTACTATCTGTCAGCCCAAGAAGCTCAGGACTACGGTCTGATTGACCGCGTCATTGAAGAGCGAGTGCCGTAGGATTTTATGAGCTTTCTGTACCTCAGCAGTCGAGCCATTAGGATTATAAACTATGGACTTATAAACTATGGACTCTGAACTGATGACTAGACGAGTGCGAGTTTATAGTCTAAAGTCCATACTCTGCTCATAGCTGATGGCTCAAGCTTAAGAATGAATGTGGCTGATTGCTATCGCTTGTTGGGGTTAAGATCTGGAGCATCCACGGCTGAAATTAAGGCGTCTTATCGGCGTCTGGCTCGGCAGTACCATCCCGATGTTAACCCCAAAGACCAGCGAAACCAAGATCAATTTATAAAGTTGACGGAGGCTTACAAGTTCCTCCTCAGCATGGTCAGAACGTCTGGGGCATCTGGGGCATCAGTCCCGCCCCAAGATGCCGATATCTTGTGGCATCATCAGCCACCAGCAACCAAGGTTACTCGTAAAGATCCGCAAGTCCCGCATAATCCTCCGCTTTCGGAAATAGACCAAAAGCTAAAGTGGAGTTCCTATCAACAGTTGGAAAAGTTGCTTAAATCTCGTCGCTTCGCCCGTGCGATCGCTCTAGTAGAGGGCTTAGCCCAGCGCTTCCCTCAAGATTTAGAAGTACGTCAGTGGCAGGCGATCGCTTATCAACTTTGGGGGCGGCAGTTGGTGAACGAGAAGCAGTTGGATAAAGCCAGAAGTTATCTGAAAAAAGCTCTAAAAACCGACCCCCATAACCGCTCTCTCTGGGCTGAGGTCGAACGAGATTTCCGCCGGATTGAGCAGATATTTCGCTGAG
>CAZZWA010000039.1:0-1531 GCA_964657555.1 uncultured Microcoleus sp. | reverse complement strand
TTGCTGCTGTGCCAATGTTGGCAAAGAATCCCGCAGCCGCGCTGTCAGTTGCAAGGTCGTGGAGTCATAAATTTGAGTCAACAACTTGGGATACAAGCCAATACCAATAATCGGCACCAACAGACAGGCAATGATAAACACCTCTCGCGGTTCAGCATCAATGAGAGCTTCGTGCGAGATTAATTCCTTGTTTTCCGGGCCATAGAAAATTTCCCGGAGATTAGACAACAGATAGATAGGAGTGAGAATCACCCCAACCGCTGCCAAGAACACCACTATCACTTTAAAGGTGGAGCTGTAGGCATCGCTGGTGGAAAAACCGACAAATACCATCAATTCAGCCACAAATCCGCTCATTCCTGGCAAAGCTAAAGATGCCAGTGAACAGGTCGTCCACATAGCGAAAATCTTAGGCATTTTCTGGCCGACGCCGCCCATCTCATCAAGCATGAGGGTATGGGTGCGGTCGTAAGTTGCTCCCACCAAGAAGAACAGACTTGCTCCAATCAAGCCATGGGAGACCATTTGCAACACTGCCCCACTGATGCCCAAGTCTGTGAAGGAGGCAATGCCAATCAACACAAATCCCATATGGGAAATGGAGGAGTAGGCAATTTTGCGCTTCAGGTTGCGCTGGGCAAAAGAGGTGAGAGCAGCATAGACAATATTAGTTACACCTAAAATGACCAACACTGGCGCAAACACTGCATGAGCATCTGGGAGCATTTCAGCGTTCATCCGCAGTAGGGCATAACCTCCCATTTTCAGCAGAATTCCTGCCAGCAACATATGCACAGGTGCTGTTGCTTCACCGTGAGCATCTGGGAGCCAAGTATGCAGGGGAAAGATAGGTAGCTTGACAGCATAGGCAACTAGAAAGCCAGTATAGAGAAACAGCTCAAAGTTGAGGGGGTAATCCTTCGTGGCGAGCGCTCTCATATCGAAAGTTACGGTATTGCCGTAGAACGCCATTGCTAAGCCTGCCACCAAAATAAATAACGAACCTCCTGCTGTATAGAGGATGAATTTGGTAGCTGCGTACAGGCGTTTCTTGCCACCCCAGATGGACAGCATCAGGTAAACTGGAATCAACTCCAGCTCCCATACCAGGAAAAACAACAGCATATCCTGGACGGCAAACACGGCCACCTGACCGCCATACATGACCAGCAATAAGAAGTAGAACAGCTTGGGCTTGAGAGTTACAGGCCAAGCTGCCAAGGCTGCCAGCGTGGTGATAAAACCAGTGAGGATCACCAACGGCATTGACAAACCATCGACGCCCACTGACCAGTTCAAATCTAGCTGGGGAACCCAAGGGTAGCTTTCAAACAACTGCAAACCAGGCTTAGCAAAGTCGTACTTGCTGTAGAAAGCGTAAACGATCACCGCAAAATCAATCAGCCCGATAATCAGGGCGTACCAGCGCTCCCAAAGACCGTTTTTATTTGGCAGCAGGGGTATGAAAAGCGACGCGGCGATCGGAAATAGGATGATGAAAGTCAGCCAAGGAAAATCTGCTATGTTCATT
>CAZZWA010000038.1:16346-21378 GCA_964657555.1 uncultured Microcoleus sp. | reverse complement strand
CCAATATCTAACATCTTCCGTAAGAGTTGCATAACTAGCATTTCTTTGGGCGATCGCATCTCCATCTACCGGCGTGCAGTCGCTGGCTTCCAACTATTCAAGGATTCTCGAATAAAGGTCAACTTGGACAAATAGTCATCCAGTTGAGCTTTCTGAGTTTCAATGGCCGCACGAATTTGATCAGCTTCTTCCCCTCTCATCTCACGTTCCTTTAGCAAGTGCTCAAACTCTGTCTGAAACCTGCTGATGTAGTCATTAATTTGCTTCTCAGCATTTCTGAAGTCTTCCGATACTTGCTTTTCAATCACTCGCTGTAGTATCTGTTTGCTGATCACCTCTTGTTCATCTATTTTCTGCTTGATTGCATCTGCTGTTTGCTGTAAGTCAACCTCAAAAAAAGAATGTTTTTCTTGAACAGGAACATCAACGTAATATATTTTATCACGCTCACAGAAGCGGCTTTCTACTCTCTGTATTCTTTCCGTCCGCTGAATTAACTGTTCCTGATGTTGAATCTTTGCATCGATTCCCTGAAAATCAAAGCTAGGGAACTGAATTGGAGAGTAGTTTAATTCTACTTGCAAATCCTCTCCCAGTTTATCAGACAGTTCATTTGATATATGCTGAATATCATTTTGAATTCTTCGCGCCAATTCTTCTCGAATTTTTGTCCCGTCTCTGACGAGTATGTCTTGAGTGTCTAGCCACCAACTTTGAATATGGGGAGCGCAAAACTTGTTGATAGTGTTTTCAATCTTTTGAGCATCCTTTTTTGTTTTTGCCCTAATTTTGTAAGCAGCATGAATTCCCGTATCATTGCTTTGCTGAAAATCTGGAACATCGTTGACCAGAACATTCAGTAAAGATTCTCCTGCTCTCACCCCTACTTTAAATATTTTCCCCAAACCTTTGCCGACAAGAGGAATCAGCTCTAGTAAACTTTCGCCAATATCTCCCAGAATTCCTCCCCAGTCAATATCGTCAGCTGTCTGTTTCAGGACTAAAGGAGCCTCCTGAATTTTGGTTTTTGCAGGTTTGGTAGACTGAGACTCAGCAATCTGATCAATTTCATCTTGAATTTTAGCTTTAGCACCCTCAGCAAATATGCTGATGCCTTGACTAAATCCCCTGATTAGAATCTGTTTTTGTTCCTCTACAGACTTTTTTACAGCTTCAACTTTCCTTTGAGTGGACTCAGAACTTCTCCTAAATTCCTCTACCTTCTTTTTGAGGGTTTCAATTTCCAGCGACCAACCACTGAGCTGTGTGTTAAGAGTATCTTCAATACCCTTAGCGGATTTATCCAGTGCTGCCAAAACGTCATTCAAAAGATTCCATCCAGAATTCTGAACGACTGTTTGGATTACCGATTGTTCGATAATTGGAATACCACTATCCTCTAATGCCTGTGGTGCAATTTCATCAGATGCAGGTAGGTAACGTCTCCCCCTCTCATCTTTTTGCGCGTACCTTGCTGCAAAAAATTTGCTGAAGTCTTCTTCCTGGCTATCTGTTGCTGTACCTTGATAAATTAGCTTAGCCAACAGCCCTTGCCTTGCACTCGCTGAGTAAATAATTGGCTCTGGGATACCAAAGTTAATTAAATCCCGCTTCAAATCTGCTATTACATCTGCAATCGCTCGATCATTTGCACCTTTCTGGTCAACCTTATTGAGGATGAAGTAAATTTTCCCTGTGTTCTGTGCCAGAGATTCTCGGCGCTGTTCCAATTCTTGAAGCAATTCTGAATTAGTATTGTCTTTAAACGAGGTGTAATCTAAAACGAACAAAATCGCATCACACGTTCGTAGTGCTTCTAGAGCTGTTCGCTTCAGTGCAACTGAATCGAAGTTTTCAGACTCCCACTCATTTGGCCCAGGGGTGTCAACTAGGGTGAAACCAGAGAGGGATGAGAGTTGGCTGATTGCCTGAATGGGATGCTGTAGTTCAAAGCGCGTAGTTTTGTCAATGTTATTTGTGATTCGGATCTTGTGGGTACGCTGTAGAAAATTTTCCCGAATCACACTTACATCACCCTCAGCAATGGATTCAGGTTTCGTTTGCCCTTGTCGATACTCCAAAAGTCTCGGTGTTTTTTCAGCAGCAATCGGACGAACCACAGTAAGACAGACTGTACAGGCTTCCCTTTCACTTGCCAGAACATCTGCGCCAATTAAGGCATTGAGAAATGTACTCTTACCAGCTTTCATTGCGGCAACAACAGCAACCTGATACTTTTGCTCTTTTAAGGCGTTTAAGGCTTTGCTAATGTCATCTTCAATGCTCTGTAATCCCTTTGTATTATCTCCCTCTTTGAGGCGTCCGGCTTGAAGCTCCCGTAAATACTGTAAAAGTTGTGTACCAGTGTTGTGAATGCTTTCGTAAGCAGCTTGAAACTGTTTAGAAGACATGCTTTGTGACCTCGGTTGAATGGTAGCTGTTATTTTTGGGTAACTGATTTTTGGCGTGTTTGTTAGTTATCAAAATATCTGTAGCCAAAAGTAACTGTTGCTCTGACAATTAGGCTCAGAGCATTTAAAAAGTTGTGAAATCGGAACTGATAGAACGAATAGAGTCGGAACTGCGATCGCCTTTCTCCAAATTATTTAGCGGCCACGTCTTTGGCGACCGAGAAAACCCTGATAACGGGTATAATGTAAAATAGGCATTTACCCTGTTACGAAAAAATTTAACTACTGATAAAGGGGGTTGCTTCGGGACAGACTCAAAACGAATTGAGTTCTGTTTGCTGCTCAGGTATCATTTTTGTGAATTTGATAATTCAGTCAGGTGGATTCGACAGGTTCAACTCAATTTGCTTGATTTGTCAAATAGTTCACCTGTTCTGCAAATCTGACCGAATTATTGCTCAGATTGTAGATTTGTTTCCCGATTCAGTCCACGTCAAAACTTTGGGACTGACCAACACTGACGACATAGTTATCTGGGAGTACGCTAAAGCAAATGATTTTGTGATTGTTTCCCAACCTTTACCTTAAGTTCAGATAGCTTCCTAGACTTGCACTCTAACTCTGTTAGGGGAGATTTTGTTGGCATAGTTGGAAGATATACCGCAGCCGTCCGAGTAGGAGTTCCATATCTCCAGTTGAGTACAGGGGCGTTTCATACCCAATGCCATCGATAGCTAGCTTGTAGAATCTCCAGCCTTCGCCGTTAGTAACGATTCCCAGAATATCTATGGGATGGTTATTCTGTTGGTTGTTCCACTGGCAGGCTTGCATCTCTACCAGGCATTGAGCTAGCCCTTGCTCAAAGTCATCTTTTTTTGCTGCAATGATACACAACATTGGTATATCCAGGAATCGCTTACGTTCAGCAATCAGGTAATCCACATATCCCGCTAACTGATTGCTTTCAAGCTGTGCTCCTTTCCAGATTTTGAGGCGATCACAGGGGTTAATTGCTTCATCGCAGATGGCATCAATCAAAAGCTTTTTGGATTCTTCATAGCTTTCGAGGTCGAAGTTGCGGTTGAGTCGGCTGAGGTGTTCTTGGAAAAAGGCACTGGGTGTAACGGGTTCGGTTTCGAGTGTCCAAGGCAGCAGATCTGTGAGTCCAAGGTACTGAAATGCCTCGCTTTTCCTGAAGCTAGAGAATTTTCGCTTTTTCGATTTTGGGGTTTTCGCTTTGGGACTTTTTCCACTTTGCATGAGATCGCCTCACCGCAGCATTCCGGACTCGGAGCTTTCCTTTTCTAGGGTACTGGACTTTTAGCGAGCGATCATCGTCGCAAAGCCATTCCGGATAAGCGTTTCGCTTTGCCCTGTGCGGGCATCTACACCTCGTTGACTCAGCTACCATCAATAGCCAGAGAAACGCGATCGCCACCAACATCTCGCATCTTTCCTAACATTTGCACAACCTGTTCGTAGGGTAACTTACGGTCTGCTTTAAGGATGATCGCTCCATCCTTGGAGTTTTGTACCAGATAGGATTTCATTTGTTGGGCTAATTCTGGCTCACTTACCTTCTTATCTCCTAACAGAATTTCGCCCTTTTGGTTAAGTCCCACAATCAGCGGGTCAGGAGATTTCTGTTCGGTGACACCTTGTTTAGCACTGGGCAGAGTCACGTCTACTGCCCCTTGGTTGCTGGTTAGTGTCATCGAAATAATGATGAAGAAGGTCAAAACAGTCATAATCACATCCATCATCGGCACCAGGTTAACTTCTGGTATTCGCCCGTGATCTCGTTGTCTAGATTTAAGCGGCATAAAAGCAAGAAAAGGCTGTTTTTATCTAGTTTCTTTGGCCCTAGGGTCTGGAGTTGAAACATCTCCTTGGCGATGACTAGCTTGAGAGTTTATCAGTGAGCTTCTATCAGCCAAGTTAGGTTCATACCAATTCTGTCGATAAATTAACTCTAGTTCACTGCCTACACTGGAAAAATAGTCCATCTGCTGAGATTGCAGGCTGACAAAAATCCGGAAAAAAGCCAAGGCTGTAATCGCGATGATCATGCCAGTTGCTGTGGCAGTGAGCGCTTCACCAATACCAGCCGCCGCTTTTGTGGCACTAGCACCGCTAGCGGCACCGCCACCGCTGCCAATGTTGAGGTTGTTGAAAGTGGAAATCAGACCTGTGACAGTACCTAATAGACCGAGGAGGGGCGCGATCGCAATCACCGTTTCCAGCAGTTTGTCACCTTTGCGCATTTGGATAAATTCTTTATCGGCTGCGGCTTCCATTGCCAAGTGAAATGTTTCGGGGCTAGGGTTTCTCAGCCTCAGAGGTGCTGAGAGAAAGCGGCCAATTGCCAACATGTGGGCTCGCTCAGCGATCGCGGCGGCTTTTCCCCAGTCATGACGAGCAGCTTCTAGCACATCATGGACAATCCGGTCTTCTTTGCTCAATAATTGCAGCCAGAACCAGGCTCGCTCTAAAGCGCAGGCAAAGGTAGCTACAGACAGCCCTAGTAATGGCCACATTACCGGGCCACCTTTGATGAATAAGTCGTACACTCTCGCCATGATTATTTGAATAACTTGCCAGCAGCTAGCTTTAGAGGCAGC
>CAZZWA010000038.1:0-16246 GCA_964657555.1 uncultured Microcoleus sp. | reverse complement strand
GGTGATTCCCACTTTATATTGATTTTCAACTAGAGTCAGTTTGAATAATGTAGAGCGTGTCCGTAAGAGTTTTATCAAGCTCGACTTGGGTTGAAATCTTTTAACAACTGCATCTGCACTTTCATCATATTGCGTTTGAAAGTGCGTCTTAATCCTGTTTACAGGAATATAATTTTGCTGATCTTCAATCATCATTTTATGAATTATCTCGACAAGCACTTTTTCTAACATCTGCATTGAGGTAATTGTTTTTGCAGATATAGGAAATACTGTGGTAGATGCCACCTTTGATTCAAGATAATGTTTCTCTGATGTAGATTGGGCAGATTTTTCCTCGCTCTCATAGTTAATTTCCTCTTGTTCTGGCTCTGTAGTCGGTGCTCCATTTGAGCGATCTACATTCAGTGCGAGGTGGCGTCGTTCTTGAAAAAGAGTGGCAACAGTAGATAAGCGAGCGATCCGCTCAGTAATTGATTTGTGTTCTGCCTTGATTAGTTCTTCAAGTTGGTTAACAAAGCCTTCAAAAGAGGGAATTTCAGCCCCAATTACTATGGAATAGTGATTAACCTTACCGTTATTACGATTTTCCACCTGCAAAATGTTATCTTGCCTACGAACCCAATAAACTGTTAAGCCTTTGTTTTGTAGTTCATTACAGAGGTGGGTTAAAATTCCATCACAAGAGCAGACAAAAACTTCTTTAACATTTGGATATTGCAAGAAAATTGAAGAACCAAGTGCGATCATTTTGCCATCAGCGCTACTAGGACCACTTGGCACATGGATCAGTTGATAACCTCGCTCATAGAGATCTACATCCTGCTTGCCGATGGTAGGATTTCTCCAATTGGCAAAGGCAATCTTAACTTGCAGAGGATAAGTGCCAGTATCCGCCAGGAAATTTTCAATGTGAAGATCGAGTTTGAGGTTTTCTGCATCTAATAGTAAGACGGCGATTCCTGCCTCATCTGACTCAGCAGCTGGTTCTTTCAGTTCATGAAATTTTTGGACAAGTTGCTTAAACGCAGCAGATTCAAGCAAATCAGGGGATAATAGACTTTGAAGCAGTTCCTGTGTCGTGCTCACCGAGTCCAGACGCGGAGTTGTTTGATTCTTAGCAGGTAGCATTCCGACTGAAGAAAGCAGCTCATCTGGTGCGGCAAAGTTATGGATGTTGCCATTATGAGTAGCTGAAACAGGTTTAAGGGTGTTTGTTGGCAGCGTTTTAGTAGATGAAGGCACAAGGAATTGTCTGCCACAGTTTTTACACAGGTAATTCTGCCGACCACTCCGATGACCGTTTTTTCTGCATGAAATAGATTCACATTGGGGACACTTCATGTTTACCTTCATCCAACCCTGAGCTTATCGTGGCGTTTTTGTACATAATATAAAGGTGGTGCTTAATAATTCTTAAAGCAATGGCTAGAGATCTGCGGGGATTTATCAAACAACTGGAAGAACGGGGGCAACTGCGGCGAATTGACGCCCTAGTAGATCCAGATTTGGAAATCGCCGAGATTTCCAACCGGATGCTGCAAAAAGGCGGCCCTGGATTGCTATTTGAAAATGTGAAAGGCGCAGCTTATCCAGTAGCTGTGAACCTGATGGGGACAGTGGAACGGATTTGCTGGGCAATGAACATGCAGCAGCCAGAGGAGTTGGAGACACTGGGCAAAAAGTTGAGCATGTTGCAACAGCCGAAGCCGCCTAAGAAGATTGGACAAGCGGTGGAGTTTGGCAAAGTCCTGTTTGACGTGCTTAAAGCAAAACCAGGGCGGGACTTTTTTCCGGCTTGTCAGCAAGTCACGATCCAAGGAGATGAGTTGGATCTGAACGCGCTGCCTCTGATTCGTCCCTATTGCGGCGATGCAGGTAAGATTATCACGCTGGGGCTGGTGATTACCAAAGACTGCGAGACGGGCATTCCCAATGTCGGTGTCTACCGGCTGCAACTGCAATCGCGTAACACGATGACCGTTCACTGGCTATCGGTGCGGGGTGGTGCTAGACATTTAAGGAAAGCAGCAGAAAGGGGTCAGAAGTTGGAGATGGCGATCGCCCTCGGGGTTGACCCTTTACTGATCATGGCAGCTGCCACACCCATCCCTGTAGACCTCTCAGAATGGCTATTTGCCGGACTCTATGGGGGATCTGGGGTACAGCTGGCTAAGTGCAAGACTTTGAATTTAGAAGTGCCAGCTGACTCAGAATTTGTTCTGGAAGGCACGATTACCCCAGGGGAAGTGCTACCAGATGGCCCTTTTGGCGATCACATGGGCTATTACGGTGGGGTCGAGGATTCGCCACTGATTCGGTTCCACTGCATGACTCACAGAAAAAACCCAATTTATCTGACGACGTTCAGCGGGCGTCCGCCGAAGGAAGAAGCAATGATGGCGATCGCGCTAAACCGCATCTATACGCCTATCCTGCGGCAACAAGTGTCAGAAATTGTTGACTTTTTCCTGCCGATGGAAGCCCTTAGTTACAAAGCGGCAATTATCTCTATTGACAAAGCATATCCTGGTCAAGCGCGACGTGCTGCCCTAGCCTTTTGGAGTGCTTTACCTCAATTCACTTATACTAAATTTGTGATTGTTGTAGATAAAACCATCAACATCAGAGATCCTCGTCAAGTGGTCTGGGCGATTAGTTCTAAGGTTGACCCAGTGAGGGATGTGTTCATCCTGCCCGAAACTCCCTTTGACACTCTAGATTTTGCTAGTGAAAAAATTGGTCTGGGTGGTCGCATGGGAATTGATGCAACAACAAAGATTTCCCCGGAAACCGATCATCCTTGGGGGGAACCCCTGGAATCCGATCCAGATGTAGCGGCAATGGTAGAACGGCGTTGGGCAGAGTATGGGTTGGCAGATTTGCAGTTGGGGGAAGTCGATCCAAATTTGTTCGGATATGACGTCAACATCACTTAGTCCCAACGGCTTTTTTTATATGCCCACCATACATTCTTAAGGCTTAACCGAACTGTATTGCGATCGCCCTGGCCTCAACATCAGTAACTTTTGGATTTTTGATGGAAAATCTACTGAGAATGGGGATTTTACAAAACTGACTCTTGTCATTGGTAACATGATGGGTGACACCCCTCACCCTTAACAGCAAAAAATCTTCTACTCTTAACTTTATTGAATTACACCAGGGTGCTTTCTACCACCAACTTCAGTGTAAAAGCCATAACTTTAAACTTGTATAGCTTTCAGCACTGAAGTGGTTGGTAACAGTTTGACGGTTTAAAAGTTCTGAGAATTTCGGAACTCGGAACTTATTAAGTAGAGTAAGTCTAGCAGAGGTTAGTTTTTAGTGCAATAGCTGTGTACGCTCTTCTTCAAAAAAACTCATCCTAGTAATTCCTCTTCTCAACCAAGAGATTTGGCTACCGACCTAAAATGGTAGAGGGCGACACATACAGATAACTGTGGCGCGAACAAGATGCTCGCACTATATCTGTTCCGGATGAAACGGGTAGCCAGTGATTCCGTTAGTTGAGAATCAACAATCCCAGTTAAGTTTCAATTTACGGAATCTCCAACTGTCTGCGGTATAAGCTGCTGGAGTTGGCTTCCCAGCCAATGAAAACCCATCCTGATGCACTTAGGGCAAAGCTCGCCTACGCTATCTCCCTGCTCGTTGCAGACAATCACTCTTGCTTCCTTCATCTCAAACTGCTTATTGCATGTGACGCACATTTGATGATTCTTTAAAAGGCTATTGCATTCAATTTGAAATTGCATAAATTTCCCTCGCTTATAGCAGAATTGTGTTACCAACTATCAAAAAGTAAAGAAACTTTACATAAGTCTGACTATTGAAAAAGCAAGTTGCACCATGTAGAAAAAATTTCTCCAGTTTGGTATACTAGTGGTTTACGGTAAAAGGCACACTTCAGCCTCTATTTAGAAAATGAAAACCCCTTTGCTAGCTTAGTAGGGGCTTTGTCACCTTACAGGAGTGATGTCAGCCATTTGGCATCACTGCATTGGAGAGTCAGTTTAGCGCTCATACCACCCAAAGTGCAGCCTAGACTGTTACAGCAAAAAATCCAATTTTATGCTGTGCATTATCACTGTGCATTACTACCGCGTGGTTGAGTCGGAAACAGAGGCAGAAGCCGCCCAATCCGAGGCAACCACGCCAGAGGGAACCAACAACAGACATTAAACAATGGATGCGGTGTACGCCACCCAAGGAACTTCCAAATAGAAAATATCAATCATTGGGGCAGCCGGGGAAGCAGAATTTGATATCGGTATTAGATGTAGGAATTGGATAATTTATTTTTTGTAGTTCCCCAAGCGGAGAGTCATCACTGCCGTCAGAGTACAGTTCAATAAACTGACTCCACCCCACTGCCAGAAAAGGGCAGTGAAAGCTGCTACCTTAGCCAGTTGTCCTAGCTGTAGGAAATAGGACTTATCTGAAATACAAAAATCAACATTTTAGCTACTAGCTAAAGTTAACTACAAAATAAACTGATCACCCGCCTAAAAATTAGGTAACTTCGTGGTCATTGCTAATGGTTAAATGACAATAACTAACATCAAAAAACAAAACAACAGATCGATGTTAGTATTTATGAATGACTTTTCCCGTCTTTTCCCATGGATAACTTTCTAACAATAGCTTACTTTCAAAACCAATTCCTTCCTTTTGCCGAAGCTAAGATCTCCATCGCTACTCATGCCTTACATTACGGAACAGGAGCCTTTGGTGGATTACGCGGCATCCTTGACCCTCAAAACTTAGAACAAGTTTTGCTATTTAGATTAGACCGCCATTGTCAAAGACTCAGTAGTAGTGCCAAAATATTAAACTACGAATTACCAGCTAGTAAAATTAAACAAATTATCATTGAATTAATCAAACTTAACAAACCAAAAACCTCTTTTTATCTCCGCCCCTTTGTATACAACTCAGGCTTAGGACTTAGCCCGAGAATCCACAAGATTGAGAAAGAATTTTTCGTTTATGGCTTGGAACTAGATGAGTATCTGCCTGCCGAAGGAGTTAGTTGTCGATTTAGTTCTTGGTATCGACAAGAAGACCATAGCCTACCATTGAGAGGCAAAATTAGCGGGGCTTACATCACAAGTTCTTTAGCTAAAACTGAAGCTGTAGAATCAGGGTTTGACGAAGCTATTTTAATGAACTCTCAGAACAAAGTTAGTGAAGCCTCTGGGATGAATATATTTTCGGTGAGAAACGGGCAACTCATTACTCCTGGCGTCGAACAAGATATTCTCGAAGGAATCACCAGAGATAGCATCCTGACAATTGCCAAAGACTTAGGTCTAAAAACTATAGAGAGACCCGTTGACAAATCTGAATTGCTGATTGCTGATGAAGTTTTCCTCTGCGGCACTGCTGCTAAAATCACTCCAGTAAAACGAATTGAGAATTACAAACTTCCTCAAAATAGACCCATAACTGAAAAACTCAAAGAAAAATTAACGGCCATTACAGAAAATCGAGAACCTAATTATCGAGACTGGGTAGATACAATCTCTATTATTGAATAAACCCTGAGAGATATTTGTGAATTTTCTTGAACTCGTCGTGCAAAATTTTGGTCCCTATCTGGGGCGTCAAGTTATCAACCTCCAAACAGAAATTGATCACCAAATTCGCCCCATTATCCTCCTAGGCGGTATGAATGGCGGCGGTAAAACCACCCTGATGGATGCCATTCGCCTCGCCCTTTACGGACATCGCGCCCAATGTTCCAATCGAGGTAACTTGGGTTATGGCGAATTTCTTACTCAATCAGTCAACCGCCATACCGCACCATCACAGACAACTCGCATCGAACTGGCTTTTGAACACATTCAGGATGACAAGCCAGTGAAGTTACGAATTGTCCGCTATTGGACGAGAAACCCTAAAGATGGTAAAGATACTTTAGGTGTTTTAGAAAACGATGAGTGGCCCGACACTGCTATAGGAAACACTTGGGATGAGTTCATTGAAAATTTGCTCCCCTTAGGAATTTCTAACCTATTCCTCTTTGATGGCGAACAGGTTAAGGAACTAGCTGAACAGGAATCACCTCCACCTATAGTAGTTGAGGCAATTCGAGCGCTATTAGGACTAGAACTCGCCGAACGTTTGGCAGTTGATTTAGACATCTTAGTCAACCGCAAACGTAAAGCCCTCGCCGATACTCAAGCATTAGCAAACTTAGAAGAAATTGAACAGAAGCTCAAACAGTACCAAGAACAATATCAAGCAGCTAAAGATGAGTTAGAAGAACTGAAATCTCAGTTAGCAGCAGCAGAAGAGCAGGAACAGGAAGCCTCAGACAAATTTATCTCAGAAGGTGGCAAGATTGCTGGGGAACGCAGTCTATTAGACAAACAACTGACTAATGCGCATGCCAAGGCTGAAGCGACACGTCAAACTATGTGCGAACTAGCAGCTGACGTTTTACCCTTGGCTTTAATTTCCCCCCTACTTACTCAGGCTCGAGAGCAAGGAGAAAAGGAATATCGCCAGCAACAGACTAAAATAGCACGAGAGCTCTTGAAAGAGCGAGATGATCGCCTGCTGAATCACATGCAACTGCTAGCGCTGCCATCGGAACAAGTTGACAAAATAAAACTTTTTCTAGAACTGGAAAATCAAGAGCTTGGGCAAGAAGCTTCTGGGTACGAATCCTGGTTAGCTACTGACACTAAAACCCTCAACTCATTAGCGACCATTCTCAATTACTACCTACCAACTCAGATTAAACTGGCAGGAGAGCAACTGGTTAATCTCAAGCATCAGGAAGCAGAAATGGAAGCGACTGAGAGACAAATTGCTGTTGCGGCTCCACCAGAAGTATATAAACAGCTAAAGGACGCTGTCAGACAGGCACAAGCGGACTTAGCTGAGGTGAAAGCAACTAGCGAAATCGTCAGACGCAAGTGTGAGGAATTAGCCGAGCGCGTCACCAATACCAAAAAAGCTTTAGAAGATTACAGCGAGCAAAATATCGACCGGAAAAATGACGAGCATATTATCACTGCATCTGCCAAAGTTCAAGCTACTCTCAAGCTATTTCGCGAACGGTTGACACTGCGAAAACTAAATCAGTTAGAGTCTGTAGTGACTGAGTGTTTTCTTTATCTTCTGCATAAGTCAGATTTAGTACATAGAGTCGCAATCGACACTCACAATTTTAGCCTTTCTCTGTACGATTTCGCTGGCCAACTTGTTCCCAAACATCGCCTGTCTGCTGGCGAAAAACAACTGCTAGCCATCGCCTTCCTCTGGGGATTAGCTCGCGTGTCGGGGCAAAAACTGCCAGTCGCCATTGATACACCTTTAGGCCGTCTAGATTCTTCTCATCGACAAAATCTTGTAGAACGCTACTTTCCCGCAGCCAGCCATCAGGTGATTTTACTATCTACAGATACAGAAATCGGAGAAGTTGAGGTAGAACAGCTCCGCGCCTCAGAGGCGATCGCACGGGAATATTTGCTTAAATATGACTCCGGTGATCGTCAGACTACCATAGTACCAGGTTATTTTTGGTAATTGCTAATATGGAACCTCCAACTGACAGAATTCGCCTTTCCCAAACTGCTAAAGACCAGCTGACGAAGCTGAAGCGTGTTACTAAAATAGAGCAATGGAATATTTTATGCCGCTGGGCCTTCTGTCGTTCCTTAGCAGAACTAACTACACCCTCACCAGTGCCGATTCCCACTGATAGCAACGTTGAGATGACTTGGCGCGTCTTTGGCGGAGATCTGGCTGACATTCTGCTCATAGCCTTGAAGCAACGTTGCTATAACGATGGCTTAGGGACTGACAAAGAAACTCTCGCCACTCAATTTCGCCTCCACCTGCATCGTGGCATTGGTTACTTGGCTGGCGATCCAAACATCAAAAAGATTGAGAATTTAATTGAAATTACTATGCAGCCCTCTAAGTAAGGGGAGCAGGGGAGGTATAAATCCATTGATTTTCCGTAGCTGCACAGAATCCTTGCATTGGTTGACCAACTCCCTAGAAGTAGAGGTAGTATGTCAATAACTAATTACCAATTATTCGATGAATCAATATCAATTTTGGGTTCTTCAATATCAAAAATAGCTCCATAGTCTTTCAAACTTTCTCTAATGCTTTCGCTAGCAATAGTGAGTATTTGACGCCACAATCCTGTTGAAACATTGCTATAAATCACTATAAAGAAAGTCATTTGTGCTTGAGTTTTATTCTGTTCGCCATCGGTGAAGTCTCTAAAAGTTACGTTGGTACTGCGAATGTCAATGCCAAAGATCTCGTTGGTACTGTCTAGCAGGGTTTGACGAATGACAGCCTGTTCCTCGTGAGAAATGGCCGGGTAGAAGTTTAGGTCAATGCTCACCTTGACTTTCTTAGTGCCGGTAAAATTTTCAATACTTACTTGAGTTAGTGAGTTATTAGGAACTACCATCAAAGTCCCCTTGTCAGAGGTGCGAAGTTTTGTAGAACGCCAACCCATTGACTCAACTCTGCCAAAAGTGCCATCTGGCAAGCCGATATAGTCATTCATAGCAAAGGGAGGGTCGAGATAGAGCGTAAGGCCACCTAATAATTGCTCCAAAATATTGTGAGCGAGCAAGGCAACTGCTAAACCAGCAATTCCTAAACTAGCAACGAGACCCAAAATATTAATTTTGTGAGTGATCGCAAAAATAACAATTGCCAACAGGATGATGAGTAAATTACCTAAAAATTTAGCTAGATAAAAGAGTTGGCTGTCGAGTTGACGTTCACTTGCCAGAACAACATCTAAAAAATAAACATCAAAAAACTGCTTGAGGATACGAGAAGCTAACCAGCTAGCAGCAATTGTCAAAGACAAACTTACTAAAATTTCGATCAGATTGAAAACACGCTCTTCGGAAATCAAGAAAATGGCAGTGTCAGCGATCGCCAAGCCAATCACAACTCCCAGCAACCCGGCGTCAGGCTTAAGAATTTTTTGATAAGCTGCCTGTAGCTGGGATGGAAAACGACCGAACAAGGAATTAAGCATCGCCAAACTCCGCTTTGACAATTGGTACGCTAGCAAGTAGATCAAATCGTGCTGTCTAAATCCTAAGAATGTCTGAGACTTTTGTACAGGTGGGAACAATAGCCGCGATCGCCACGGCGGTGGTGCCGCAGCAGGGTAGCGTGGGTATTGTCCGATTATCTGGTTCAGAGGCAATGGTGATCGCTCGTGCCCTCTTTCACCCGCCAGGGCAACAGCACTGGGAAACTCACCGAATTCTCTACGGCTACATCCGCCATCCCCAGACAAAACAGCTTGTAGATGAAGCGCTGTTGCTGATTATGCAAGCGCCTCGCTCCTATACCCGCGAAGATGTCGTAGAGTTCCACTGTCATGGTGGTATTATGGCAGTGCAGCAGGTGCTGCAATTGTGCTTAGAGCAAGGGGCACGACTTGCTCAGCCAGGGGAGTTCACACTACGAGCTTTTCTGAATGGGCGGCTGGATTTAACTCAGGCGGAAAGTATCGCCGATTTAGTCGGGGCGCGATCGCCCCAAGCTGCCCAAACTGCCCTAGCTGGGTTGCAAGGCAAACTAGCGACAGCCATCCGTCACTTACGGACTAGCTGCCTGGAGATCCTGGCAGAGATTGAAGCCCGGATTGACTTTGAAGAAGATTTGCCACCTTTGGATGAGGTTGAAGCAATAGCACAAATCGAACATGTTTTGGCAGAAGTCACTCGAATTCTGGCAACATCCCAGCAAGGAGAACTGTTGCGCACAGGCTTGAAAGTGGCAATTATTGGGCGTCCTAATGTTGGGAAATCCAGCTTATTAAATGCTTGGAGTCAGAGCGATCAGGCCATTGTCACCGAGATCCCCGGTACGACTCGCGACGTGGTAGAATCTACTTTAGTAGTGGGTGGGATACCAGTGCAAGTGCTGGATACAGCGGGAATCCGGGACACAGAAGACACGGTGGAAAAAATAGGAGTTGAGCGCTCACGCGCTTGCGCCCAAGCTGCTGACTTAGTGCTGCTGATGATCGACGCTTCATCTGGCTGGACATCGGCTGACGGGGAGATTTACCAACTGGTGCAGAACCGTCCTTTAATTTTAGTTATTAATAAAATTGACCTTGCAGAGGGGCAAAATTTCGCCTCTCTACATCGCCCTGACACCATCAAGCAAGTTGTGACTACAGCTGCTGCTCACAACCAAGGGATTGACGCCCTAGAACAAGCTATTCTAGAAGCTGTTCACGCTCTTCACCTCCAGGCAAGCAACTTGGATTTAGCAATTAACCAACGGCAAGCTGCGGCCCTGACAAGGGCTAAAATATCTCTTCAGCAGGTACAAGCCACAATTGACCAACAGATGCCCCTCGATTTCTGGACAATCGACCTGCGCGGGGCCATTCAAGCTTTGGGAGAAATTACTGGTGAGGAAGTTACAGAATCAGTCCTTGACCGAATTTTTAGCCAATTCTGTATTGGCAAGTAAAAAAGGACTAACTTCTCAGGAGTTGTTTAACGGTGCCAACTAGCTCTTGGGGTTCAAAAGGCTTAGCAATGTAGGCATCTGCACCTTGCCTGATCCCCCAGTAGCGATCCCAGTCTTCTCTTTTTACCGAGCACATTACCACAGCCACGTTCTGCGTTTTAGAATCGGCTTTGAGCCGACGGCAAACTTCATAGCCATTCATCCGAGGTAGAACGATATCCAGAACTATGAGATCGGGACAATCATCCTTAATTTGCTCCAGAGCTTCAACGCCATCACTGGCCTCAGTAACTCTCAGACCACTACCTTTGAGAATACTTGTGATCATTTCCCGTTGCGTTAAACTGTCTTCCACAACCAGCACTTTACTCATTAGTCCCTACTTGCTTAGTTCAAACTTTAACGGCAACGGGTAGTGTAACATCAAGTCAAACTGCCCTTCGTTTGAAGAAGCTTACCCACTTGCACTCAATTTATTATCACCATAGCAAGAATTTCTGCGAAATTAAACTTGACATACTCAGTTTTATTCGCTAGCTGGTGGTGCAAAGGAAGTTTCCCGAAAGCCGAACCCTCCGCTAGAGCTAATTCTATGGCTAATCGCTGCGAGGACGCCCCAAGGTAGTGATATACAAGACAGCCTCATCCTCTGGGATACCCAGCACTTCATTGACCAAGTCATCAAAGAAGCCGCCGATACCGCTAACGCCTAAATCGAGGCGAATGGTGGCTAAATTCAAGCGTTGTCCCAGATGACCGGCATCCATATGTAAATAGCGGTAGACGCGATCGCCATACTTAGCCACAGCAGTTTTCAAATCAGCTGTATGGAATAAAACTGCCCCTGCATCCCGACCCAAGTCCTGTCCCAAGCAAAGGTAGTGTAACTCCCGCCGGAAGTTTTTAAAACGGATCTGTCGTAGCTCTTGAGCTTTGGGCGCGTAATAGTAGCAGCCTTCCTCCAATCCAGTCACGTCAGACACGGCGATAAACGTCTCAATCAGACTCAAATCAAAATAGTCTGGAGAGATATCCAAACCCTGGTCAACATAGTGCTGGGGTTGATAAGTGAAATCTAACAGAGCTTTGAGTTCATCTAAAGTCAGAGCTTCACCGCTATAAGCACGAGTGGAACGCCGCTTAAAAATGGTACTTTCCATCGCTTGAAGCTTTTCGCCCCAATTCATTGGCGCACTCACAGTTGAAACCTTGGAACAGAAGGGGAAGTTGTACTTATCCGTAGCTGGCAACAGGTCTTCTTCCCCTGTCGCCTTTGGCTGCTGACCTTTTACCTCCTCAATCTTAGTTGCCTGATGAAAGTACCCCAAAAGTTCACCATCTGGGAGCTGAGGATAATTAGTCTGAGTGGTCGAGGGCAAAGCAGTTGGAGCTAATGGCAAGTTTTGTTGCACATCAAGCAAGTCTGCCAGAGGAATCACGCTGATCACCCCTTCCTGCTCTGAATCCAAGTAGAGTAACTGATTAACCGCCTCATCGGCAAAACCGCCAATCAGGTGAGGCCGATAGTCATTGAGAGCACACGCTAACTCAATATTGCCTAGTAGATGACCAGTATCCAAAAAAATCCGCCGATAGGCTCGGTCGTGATAGCGCCAAGCCGAACGGTAGAAAACGGCTGTTGTCACCAGTGCCAGTTGCGTGCTTTCCAAGACTGGGTGCCAAAAACAGGCGGCTTGCAGAGTTTGCCAAACGTCGCTGTGCCAAAAATGAACGAGACTGTGAGTCTTGGATTGGTAATTGTACAGTCCCGGCGGCAGCAGTGGTAGGCCACGGGAAACCAAATATACCTCTGCTGGATACAATCCACCAGCGGAAGGCGCTGCTCTCAGATACAACGGGTTTCCTCCCGTCGGTACCCTGGCTGTTAGGCCATAGCTGCACAATAGCAACAGTGACAGCCGCTGCCACCATTTTTCATCAGTGTTGGGCGGAGCTTTTAACTCGGCTTTGTCCTTTAAATAGGGCTTCAGGTCAAAGGATGTGCCAATTTTGTATTCTTTAAAAGGCACTGGCTGAAGTTCCCAGTCCAGCCCCTGACTCTTGGTCGCTATCGTCTGGGGATTATACTTAGTCCGCTCGTGATAGTGCTGAGCAATTGACACTTGCAGTTCTGCCATAGAAGTTTTAAGACGTGAGTCTAGCACTTTGATCTTGACATTCTCTGCTCCAGCGGAGTTTGAAGATTGATTCAAATATCTTAAAAAAGAATTACGCCTAATGTATTTTAGAATACAAATCTTTAAGCTGCTCTAAGACCATAGAGATTAGTTTCTGCTTAAGATTTATAAATCAAGTATTCCTTTTGACTGAGAAATAATTAAGTAATTCTACCTGAGGACGATGATGATGTAAAATCTTATGAAGAAATATCGATGAATCTTGCGTTGATCTAGCGAAAAAATTCATAATCCATCTTGGATCGTATTGGTAGGGAGACTGTGTTTTTAAACTCGTAAGCCAGCTCCCTCCTGAGACTGTTCTAATTGGCAGATTAAATAACTCTCTTGAATCAAAGTTAGAATCTCGATCTAATTTTCGAGGACTCAGTCAACGTCACCTAAGTGCCAGGAGTAATCGTAAATGTTCGGTTTTATCAAAAAATTGTTTGGTGGGATTTTCACCTTCTTGGGTGGGCTGTTTAGCTCAAAAAAATCTCAGGAGAACCAGTCCGGCACTCCCAAAACTCGTAAAGCGTCCGGGTACTACATGCAGATAGATGAAGCTGAGGAAAATCAGCCCGCACCTGCCCCGAAACAGTTATCATCTCAGCCATCTGCTGAACAGAAGAAGCCAGAACCAGCTAAGGCCGAAGCCCCAGCATCTACTGCTCCCGCTAAACCTGCCAAGGTGGAACCAAAAGCCCAACAGAAACAGCCAGAACCAGCTAAAGCCCCAGTAGCGCCAGCGTCAACTAACGGCAAGGTTGAACAACCGCAGCCAGAACTAACGTTTGCTCCCAAATATTTGAATCCGGCTACCAGCTCTAACAGTCGTCGGCGTCCTGGCCCAAGTATGAACAACTTCTTGAACCTAGCACGTCAGGTGAAGACACCGAATGCTTAGACAAGCGGATTGTCATTAGTTATTGGTATCTAGTAGAGACGTTCCGGCGGAACGTCTCTGCCGGAGGAAAACTAACCCACTGTACAAATGAAAAGCGGCATCCCAAGGTGTTTCTTCCCGGCGGAACAGGTCAATGTGGAACTTGAAGCGCCCTAAGGATTTGATTTGATCCAGCCCTGTTTCGGCAAAGGTGGTGAAATCAGACCAGATTGGTGTCTGAGGTAGTTGTCGTTCTAGAAAATTACGTAAGTTATTCCAATTGCTTCTGGTAGTCGCCTGATTGAACGGCTGGCTGCTTTCCTGTTTCTGAGCAAGGGCAACTCCATACTGAAACTGGTATTTGCGATCGCCCAGTCGCAGAATACTCCTCCTCCCAGGTAAATGTAGGTCGCAAAACTGAGCATAATCCAGGGTTTTAGTTTTGCGTTGCAGTTTGCGGCGGGCATCCATGTCCACAACTTCTTCAAAAATTGGCAGCAGTCCTTCTACCCTTGCTTTAACTTCTGACCAGTCGAAAGTCAAGGAACCCATCTGACCTAGTTCGTTTTGACAAATGACGGTTGGTTGAGGGTCAGATGTTTTGAAATAGTTGACACTGAAGACGTTAATTTTCTGAATATCTGCTATGGATGCCCAGATGCTGGGAATCCCTGCTTCGGTAAGCTGCTGACTGTAAAACCCCATTTCTCCCACTGCGCCAGTTCTGTACAGCCGCCAGCCGCGACTGGGGAGGTGTAATCTAGCAATGTAGGGATCTAACTGCATAATGCGGGCAAACTTTTGGGCGGCTTCTAGTCTCAATCTGTTGCTAATGGGTTCTAGTACCAGTACCCCAGGCTCCGCATTTTTGGGGTCAGATGTTGCTTTAGCGATCGCTTGTCTTTTTCTTTCTTGCTCAATTGCTTCCACCCGTCCCAAACCCTGACGAGCCTGAGCTATAACCTTGGCATTGGTTGTTTCGCGCAGCAACTGGCGGTAAATATTTTCTGCGGCTTCCAGATTTCCTGTCACTTCCTGCAGGCGTCCTACATAAAATACGACCAAAGGGTTATGGGATTCTTTCTTTACCAGACGCTTGAGTAACAGGGTAGCTGTGTGATAGTCTTTACGGTCAATGGCGGCGGCAACTTGCTCTATCATGACTCGATCAAACAGGACTTTACGCTTGGGGTTATATCGATAGGGAACTCTTTGAGTTGCGTTTAGCTAGTCAGCAGGTAGAGCATTTAAACATTAGACGTTAGAGGCAGAGGCGTTGCTCCCAGTCCGCTGAGTTGGTTGTGCCAAACTTTGCAGGCATTGGGTCAACAAAATGCGGTTGAGTGCGTTGTACTTCGTCTGCCCATCCTTACGCCTGTTGATTAACCCTGCCTCAACCAGTGTCTTCGAATGGTGACAAAAGAGCGCCAGACTAATGCCTAGGTGATCGGCTAGCTCTGAACTGCTCATCTCTTCAGCGCTAGCCAGTAACTCCACAATCCTCAATCGGGTCGGATCTGAGAGGGCAGCAAAAATTTTTGCCCGCTGTTCGCTATCGTTTTTCTCTATCATGCCAAATAAATTTAGGTAAAGTTCGAGTTTATCAAGTTATTAAATAACTATTTGACTGTTTAATCAAACTTCTTTTATATATTCTATCGTACACTAGTCTGACGGCATGAACGTGCCAACAGACTAGGTTGCGTCTTGCAGAAATTTTTAACTTTTGAATTTTGACCTGGAAGTTGGAGTTGAGGAGGATTGAGCGATGTCAGTTGACCCACAAGCCCAAGCACTCATAGATAAGGCCGCCCTTGGTGCACCTATCTTAAGCAGTTTGTCTCCCGTAGAAGTCCGTCAACTGTATCTGATCATGCAGGCCCTGCGGAGTGGTAAACCAGAGCCAGTCAGCCAGATCAAAGACCGAGATCTACCGGGACTAGATGGAAATATTCCAGTACGTATATATACTCCCCAAGGCAGTGAGCCTTTCCCCATACTGGTCTATTTTCATGGTGGAGGCTTTGTGATGGGCAACATCGAAACCCACGATCCTCTTTGCCGCCTTCTAGCCAATAGGATTGGATGTATTGTCGTCTCTGTTGATTATCGGCTTGCCCCAGAACACAAATTTCCAACCGCAGTGGAGGATGCTTATGCTGCCACTCAGTGGGTTGCAGCCAACGCTACTGAAATTAACGGTGACCCAACGCGCATTGCCGTCGGCGGCGACAGTGCTGGCGGCAATCTGGCGACAGTAGTAGCCTTGATAGCACGCGATCGGGGTGAACCGACCCTAGTTTATCAGTTACTGCTCTATCCAGTCACAGACGCTACCCAGAGTCAAGCTTCCTATGAGGAATATCGGGAAGGATACCTGCTGACTAAGGATGACATGATCTGGTTCTTCAATCACTATTTCCCTAGTGATACTGATACGAAGAACCCTTACTTGTCCCCGTTGTGGGCACCAGATGTCAAAGGCTTGCCGCCAGCATTGGTGATTACAGCCGAATTCGACCCCTTGCGCGATGAGGGGGAAGCTTATGCAACTCGACTTCAGGAAGCGGGTGTGCCTGTAGTATGCTGCCGCTATAACGGCATGATTCATGGCTTTTGCCTGATGCCGGAGATATTAGACCAAGGAAAGAAAGCTATTGAGAAAATAGTAGCTGCCTTGCGAACAGCCTTCATA
>CAZZWA010000037.1:19419-21770 GCA_964657555.1 uncultured Microcoleus sp. | reverse complement strand
ACCGGAACGTCTCTACTAAAAAAAGGGAAGTATCGCTCTGGTTCCCCCTACAGGATCAGGAAGGCGGATTCTCTATCAAAGCAGTCTCAGTGTCGTAATAGGTATCTGACTCATCAGTCGAGCGCAGTCTTTCGGTAGAAGATTCTGGGCTTGAGGTTTGCTTACTCATATTCCACTCTGGGGAAGACTCAGGTAAAATGGGCTCACCTTCGGCACTCTCAATCAGACTCATAGTCGAGTCTGTCGATAGAAAACCCTGCTCTGAGGCGAGTTCTATATCTTGAGGACGCTTTAAAGAATGGACATACGACTGAAACTCTTCTAAGGAAAAGATAGCTCCATTTGAGGCAGCCATGGTTTTACTCTCCTCATCCAGCTTAGCCTCATATAGGCAGGTATTGGTAAAATTTGCTGAGGTGAGATTGCTTTGGAGTAGGTTAGCACCCGACAGATCTGCCCCTTCAAGTCTGGCTCCATAGAGATTTGCTCCAGATAAGTCAGCACCAGCGAGATTAGCCCAAGACAAGTTAGCTTCTTGGAGATTCGCTCCAGAGAGATTGGTGCCAATTAACGAAGCAAAAGACAGATTGGCTTGCCAGAAGTTTGCGTAGCTGAGCATGGCTCGATCCAAACGAGCCTCAACCAACTGCACTTGACTCAAACTGGCCGCCTTTCCCGTAGACTGTGAATAACACACTCGCTGCCAAAAAGCCATAGGTGAGAGTGCAGTGGTACGACCAATCAAAGTCAGCAACTGGTCGGCATCAAACTCTCCCGCCACTTTGGGGTTTCCACATGGCCAGAAAGGAATTTGCGCAGCTCGGGCGATCGCGCCAAGCAGCAAGAAAACGTTGAGTCCGACAGCTGCATCCACTTGGAGAACGTTCAGGGGGTTGGAGATCTCAGCCAGATGGACGCGAGCTTGGTAGACAATTCCTTCATCCAACCAGCGTCCTTGACAATAGGCTCTATAGAACCGATAAAGACGTTCAAACAGAATAGATAAAGAGAATCTAACGCTTGTGCGCGCCTCCTCCCGCCGCAGTTGCTCGATCGTGTAATCTTCGAGTTCTGTTGATAACAGACCATATCCCAACAAAGCATAAATGTGCCGAGCCACGTCTAAAGACGAGTGGATGGCAAAGGTGATTTCACCATAGACCTGATTTCCTTGCCGGGTAAGAGCTTTAAGCTGAGTAGCAATTTCTTCTGCACAGAGATAGTCTCCCAAGTTGGGGTGGGAGAACTCAATCTTATTATTAAAGGAACGGAAAAACAGAGCTGGCAGTTCGAGAGCAGGGGTGCGGCGATGCGGGGGTGTGGGGGTGGATGGAGCACTCTGCGCCTCTGCTCTCATTTGAACTACCGCTTGAGGAACCTGATATTGATCACTTTGAAGAATCGCTAGAGCAGCGACTTGCATCTGGTGGCGCAGGGCTTGGGGAGTTCGGTGCTGGAGGAGATTGGCGATCGCTTCTGGACTGCGGCAGGCATGGGCAAGACCTTCTCGTACCAAATGGGGAGTTTGAGCCCCATCAGTATTTGGGTACGCTAACAGCCAACGGCACACCCGCTCGTAAATTTCAAACTTTAGGGATTGTAGAGATGCGAAATCTCGCATCTCTACTTGAAAAATACTGTCGTCGAGCTGACCATCTCGATGTAATACGCCCAATAAATAGAGCATCATGGGCTGGCGGATCAGGACTGCCAGTTCCTTCAGTTGCGGTGCAGTGCGAAACACTCCCGCTTGTTTCAAAAAGGAAAAATACCCCTGGGCAATAGATTTGGATTGTAGTGTAGACCACTGCTGGAACCATTGCCGGAACTCCTCGTGCTCCATCGGCTGAATCACAATTCGTGCTAAAGGGTGACGGGTGAGGGGTGAGAAGTGAGGAAGTGCCGCAAGTTTTGGCCCTGCATGTAGAGATGTTCCATAAAAAGTCTCTACATACCTGATTGTAGATGGCGTTGCTGTCAGAAAAAGTTTGTGCCGAGGAGTCCCCTGAAAAGACGCAGCATTTCTTTGGTGAAACTGCACCAATTGGTCTAGAAAAGCTTTGATGTAATGTCCTGCCTGAGTAGATCCAGGTAGTTCATCCAAACCATCAAGAATTAGGAGACAGGGAGGTGAGCTTGGTGAAAGCCAACCATCTCTGTCAGTAAAGCGACCCAAGGGGAATGCAGTGTCTAGAGTTTGCTCTAATGTTTGCCCTAATTTTACATCCCGCAATCGGAGTGAGACTGGCAACCACCTGGGATAAAGTTCTCTAGCCACTCGTGCTGCCAACATTTGACAGAAACTGGTCTTACCATAACCAGAATCGCTTTCGATAGTGGCAATGCTTGTT
>CAZZWA010000037.1:15661-19319 GCA_964657555.1 uncultured Microcoleus sp. | reverse complement strand
CGTACCTGGCTTCCGGTCAATAGCTATTGGTATTCCTTTAAGGGGAATATATAGATCCGCAAGTGTAAAGGTTTCTGCGAGCAACGGTTCACTAAGAGCTTGTAGGAGTTTTGCCCGATAGTTTTCCCGGTGCAGATTCAGGGGATAGTCATGTAGAGATACCAGATCTGGCGTCTCTACATGACTAGCAAACGGCTGAGCTGACGGGAGTCCAGCACCGCCTTGGACTCCGACTGAATTGGCCAACCGCACAAACTTTTGCAGTTGCGCTAGAGGTAGGGCATTCTCGGCAATTACGGTGAGTAGATAACCAGGTAGTCCGTGAACCAAGCGTTGAGCGAGCAGTTTGGCTTCAGTTTCCTCTGCACCATTGGCGACCAACCAGGCGACAGCAGTTTTATTCATCTGCTGTACCAGAAATGAATCGCCAACTAGACTGAGAGCCTGTTCAGCCTGAGAGTCGCTCAAGCGTCCAGGACGTAAAGTTTTCAGCAAGGCAAGCAGCTGTTGGTCTTCGAGAGTGGAGGCTAGCGGTGTGAGATTTTGGCTCTCCCTCGGTCTCCCTCTTGATAAAGGGGGGTTGGATTTGGGATTATTCAATGTGGGATTTTGGCTTTCTCCCACTCCCTCCCTGAATAAGTACAGACTTTCCCCCGGAACTTCTGTGCCTTCTCCCCGAACCTGGGGAACAAACGGGGAGAAGAGGGGGTTAAATTTGAGATGATTGTGAAACTCGTTAGTTTCCCAATCTTGTGGATTTTCAGGAATATATCCCCATTCAAAATCTACTGGGATCGCAAAATCGATAGCTCGGTTAAGCCAAGGTCTTCTCAAGTGAGTTTCTTGTTCTAAGATCCCTTGTAAGGCATTGAGGTAAGCAATTTGAAAGGTCAGCCAGGTTCCTTCATTGCGCTTCAGGGGCTTTTTGCGGCTCAGGATGCGCAGCAACCAGACACTCAGCTCCTTCATTGGCTCAATGGCAAGAAGTGCTGCCCCCAAGGGCAGTTCCAGGACTTCAGCCAGAGTGCTGATATCAAAAGGAGTCAAGCTCTTGACTTCCATATCCTGGATCATGCGAAAAGCAACGCCAGCAAACTGCGCTGGTGGCGGCAGACCTCCCGCCTGCTGTACCAGTTCAATTTGCCGCTCTGCCAGCCAATGCCGAATGTTAAGGCTCATCCAACCTCAATAATAGGAAACAGCTCATTAGGGTCACTATATAGCTATGTTATCGGGAGAGGCATGGGACTGTAAGCAAGTGATCAAGGATGAATTAGGTTCATGGCTTTTAGGCCATCAAAAAATTGATTTACCTACTCATCGTCTGAGCACACCCAAAACACCATTCCTTCTTTACGTAGAATAAAATCTTTAGATAAGGAGGTAGTGAAAATTGCTTTTAAACAGATGACCAGCTTATAAAAATAACAGCAAAAGAAGAGGGGCTAATGAGAGAAATTCATCACCTCATAATCCTCACAAACACGGTATGATGATTCGTCAGGCTGGTAAATAGCAAACAGGAAAATCCGGCTGAAGGATAATGTCAAAAGCTCCGGTAACATTCTCAAAACAAAGAAACAATAAACTGAAACCGATATTGAGGTTAAACAAATGGCTAGAGGTTTTGGCTAACCCTTTAAGAGTGAAAATATCTTAAGAATACCTCCTCATTATAGAGAGTGGGAGTGTCAAAGTAACTCTTTTGACCCACTGGCGATCGCTTCTCTAACAACTAACCATTAACCACTAACAACGACTTAGCAGTGGCAAAAAGACTATTACATCAACTACGCGTCCGCACAGCCGACTTGTCTCGTAAACGAGGAAAGCGCAAACTGGTCTCCCCTCCAGTAACAGATGCAGGCCAGACAGTTACCGATGTGGAGCATCCTCCTCAGCCTACTCCGGCTGTCTTTGCCGCAGAAGCTCGGGAGAGACCGAAAACTCAATCCTACAAGAGAAGTCCCTTTTGGCGTTGGTCGCTTGTGTGGGTGAGTATAGTCCTAATTTTGGGGGGAACGGGAGTTGTGGGTGCCTTGTTACTGACAACACTGCCGCCGCCTCCTGATTGCGAGCACATGTCACCGCTGACACCTGACAGCGAGCAACTATACTGTGCCCAACTGGCGGCTCAGTCTGGCAAGCTAGACCGGCTAGTAGCAGCAATGCAGTTGGTCAGTGGTTGGGGGGAAAACCATCCCTTATACCCAGAAGCTCAGAAGAAGATGGAGGAATGGTCGCAAGCGTTGCTGGCGATCGCCCGACAGAAAATGAACCAGGGAAATCTAGAGGCAGCTTCTGCTATTGTCAAGAAAATTCCAGTCAACAGCCCTTTTTATCCAGAGGCACAAGCCAAAATAACAGACTGGCAGCAAGATTGGAAACGAGGTGAGCAGATTGCTAACTCTGTCAAAGACTCCATGAGAGCGCAAGACTGGCTGACCGCCAGCAAAAAGGCTCATGCTCTATTACTGATGAATATCGACTACTGGCGTCAGAAGCGCTTCGATGAACTCATGAATCAGATGGAGATGGAGAGACAGGCGTGGCAGAAAATCCAAGAGGCGCGATCGCTGGCTCAGTCTAATAGTCCTACAGACTTGGATCAGGCGATCGCGCTTGCAGGCAAAGTCAACCCCAAAACCTTGGCTAGATTACAAGCACAAGCTGATAGAGATAAGTGGAGTCGGGCTTTAGTGCAAATTGCTGCTGATAGGTTTAAGCAGAAAGATTTTGCTGGTGTGGTGGTTGTGCTACAGCGGATTCCTCTAGATAGTGCTGTCCATGAAGAAGCTCAAGACTGGATTCGGCTCAGTCAAGCTGATTATGCCGCCCAGCACAAGCAAATCCTGGCTTTCCTAGACGCAATCTCCGCAGTGCGCCAGATTGGGAAGAAAAGTCCCCTCTATCCTCAAGCTCAGGCGCAGCTCTCGGTCTGGCAGTCTCACCTGCAAGACCAAGTGCAGTTGGAATTTGCCAGTGCTCTGGCAAGTCTCGATCAACCATCTACGTTCCAGCTAGCTATTAACCAAGCTCAGCTAATTGCACCAAACCGACCAGGACGCGTACAAGCTCAAACCATGATTGCTTATTGGCATGAGGAGATTCAGCAGATTTACGACCGTGCCACTCTCGCAGTAGCGCGGCAGCTGGCCAAACCGGGAACAATTTGGAGTTTGAAGGCAGCTGTGAGCAAAGCTGCACAGATAAAGCGCACTCAGCCGCTGCGAATAGAAGCACAAACTGCGATCGCTCAATGGACTAACCAAATTCAAACTATAGAAGACCAGCCAGTTTTGGATCGAGCACAGGATTTGGCCAAGAAAGGGGAGTTAGTGGCTGCTGTCCAAGTCGCCAGACAGATTTTTCCCGGTAGGGTGTTGTATTCCCAAGCCAAGAATGCTGTTGATAACTGGGTGGCTCAAATTCAAATTGCCGAAGACCAGCCCATTTTGAAAGCTGCAGGGGCACTAGCAGACCAAGGACGACTGATGGAAGCTATTCAGATGGCTGCTAAGATTAGCGTTGGTCGTCCCCTATATGGGAAAGCTCAAACCGCGATCGCCAGTTGGCAGTCAAAACTGGATGCTGCTCAGGCAGAGCGTGATCAGCCTCTGCCGCCAGCTTGGACTCAAGCACAGCCAGTAGAATCTCA
>CAZZWA010000037.1:0-15651 GCA_964657555.1 uncultured Microcoleus sp. | reverse complement strand
CAAAGCACGAGCGGTCAAAGCATCATCGGGTTAGGCACCCTCTAGCAACGGAGAGGGAAGTCTCTAGCAAGAAACCTTCAAGGGACGGTGAACAGCAACGCATTGATACCAACTAGGATTGCTCGTGGTTCATAGTTCATGGTAGTGAACAATTCTCAATTTCCCAATGAACGATGAACAATCCCTTCAGTCTTATCCTGATCGATGATGACCCAATTTTCCGGCTGGGTCTTTGTACAGCACTGGAGTCTTTTCCCCACTTACAAGTCGTTGCACAAGCCGACAGTGCTGCTGCTTTAGAGATTCTTGGCCGTAGTGCTGCTACAGAAAATGCTATCGACTTGGTAATTTTAGCAGTGGATCAGTTACCTCTGTGCCAGCAATTAAAGACGCAGTATCCCACTTTACCAGTATTCCTGCTCTGTTCCTCCCGTGACCCTGCCCAACTAGCCGCAGCCAGGGCTATAGGTATTGAGGGCTATTGTCCCAAAGGCACGAGTTTATCAAAGTTAGTGGCAGCAATGCGTCTGGTAGCAGCTGGCCAAACCTATTGGTCAGAAATCATCACCAAGGAGTCAGTTGTCAGGGGTCAGAGGACAATCCCCTTGGTTTCTCATGCTACGTCATTTTTCCTGGCGGGAGGTCAGTCTGGGTTGCGGCAAATTAATGCCACTCTCACCGAAGTGACAACTCAACTGCAAAACCCCAGGCTCTCTAGAGTAGATTGGTTAATTGTGTCAGGACGCCGACGAGAACTCTTAGCAGCGCGTTGGTTGGTCAATCAGCTTTTGCCATCCGCCAAGGGCACCACTCAGCAGCCATTGTTGAGCAGCCATTTGCCACAACTGGATCAAGGACAAATGACTCTAACAACGCGGCACATCAGTAGAGCAAAGCCGCTGAAACTAGACAAAGAACCAAACTTGTTCGCCGCCACTTTAGACAAACTTCAATCTGGACTGCAAAACCTGACTGGTGTGCCGATGGAAATTGATATTCTCCGAGAGGAAAAAAAAAGAGAATTGCTTGACATCATTCTGCGCAGAATCGAGAATGTCCTGAATCAATTGCGTTTTTCTCAAGTACAACCCAATCAACTGCTACAAAAGCGTGCCACAATTTTGCAAGATTTGTGGCAGGCGTCTATTATTGATTTTTTTGGCAAGTACTATACACTGCAACTGGGAAATCAAGAATTTGAAGTTATTAGTATTTTAATGCAAGATGTAGAAATAGTCCGAGAAGCTATTCTTGAGAAAATTTCTCTAACTATTGATTTTCTTAGTTATATTTTGTTTAAAACTCCATTAATTATTGATAATATTTCCTATCCATTTGGAACGATAGAAGCCAGGGAACGAGAAGAATATTTATTGCAAAATTTATTAATAAAAATTGCTAATAGTGTCGTGCAGCCGCTGCTGAATCATTTTGCAGATGTGGAAGTTATTAAACAAACATTTTATGACAGACGCTTGCTGTCATCGCGGGAAATCGCCCGGTTTCGCAACAATTTGTCCTGGCAATATCGCTGGGAAAAATATATCAGGGAGCCAACAGCTATTTTTGAGAGTCGATATAGTCTGTTTATCCTCAGTGACAATGGCATCAAACAAGTCTCTATTTATACTCCCCGCACTTTAGAGCTAGAACAACTCACTGGCATTCGATTGGCTGTTACTCTGGTATTAGAGACAAGAGATGCGATCGCCCCCCGTCTGCACTCAGCTGTTGCCTTGCTTGGTAAGGGCGTTGTCTATGTGCTGACGCAAGTCATTGGTCGGGGCATTGGCTTAATCGGTCGCGGGATTATTCAAGGGATTGGTAGTGCGTTGCAAGACACACGGTTTGGGAAGAATAATGACCGGGAGAAGTAAACCCGCCCGTACAAAAACCAACGGACAACTGACAAAAAACAATTCACTATATACTGGGGTTGGGGTTAGGTCTGACTGTACTAGATTCAACCGAGAAGCGCTATGAAAGAGAACTTAACTACCACGTTCCCACAAGCGCTTGATTTCAGCGCGAACTTGGGCATCAGGTGATGGTATAAGGCGTCCTGGTGGATTGACTTCAGCACCTGGGATATTATTAGCCCAAGGACTGTTAGCTACAGATTTTAAATCGACCGAACCAACTACGGGGCGAAAACCGTATTGCACAAAAGTCGCTTGCTGACTTGGTTGAGTCAGGAACTCCAAAAACTTTCTTGCCGCCTGTGCTGTTTGGGCACTTACGTCTTGGCGGAGAATGGCAGCAGTTGACACTGTCTCAACTGTTGGATCTAGGTAATAAACTTGGTATGGTTTGCCTTGATTAGCACCTGATTGTTGCCAGCGATAGAGGGCGATGCTTTCGTAAACGGTAGCTACATCAGCGTCGTTAGGGCCACGGGCAATAAATTCTTGCAATAGAATATCTGTGGAACGAGGTGGCTGATAAACAGAACGCTTGACCAAACCAAATAAAGACTGGATGGCTGGATTGTTCAATGTTGCGCTGCTTAGGGAAGCCCCACCTAGTTTCGACTGCGCCCACAAACCTAACGTCACCTGACCGCTGTTGGAACGGGTTGGATCGGTGGTGACAAAATCAAAGCTACCCCAATTACTGGAACCGCCAATGGCTGCCCAGTTGCCTGCTTGCATGGCTTGTTCCACCCGCTGCCACTGGAAGCGTCCGTTGGGGAAGAGCACTTTTCCTCGTTCCGGCCAAGCAACGCTTACCATGATAGTTTTGGCTACAGGTTGGGGAGTTTCATAGAAAGGGTCGCTGTTATTTTGAGCTTTCCACCGTTGGCTCAATTCCTTCACAAATTCTCCACTAGCGGGAATAATGACTGTAGGCTTAAAGTCATTTTTTTGGTCGATGTAGTTATTCACGATATCCTGGGAGCCTTGAAACTTCAGATCCAGCTTGATAGAAGGATTTTCCTGCTCAAACTTGGCATCTATTGCTTTGAGGGGTTCTTGTAGTTCCGTACCGCTGACAATCACCAGGGTTTGCTGCATTCCTGGGATGGGGACGTAGGTTAAACCTAATGCTGCCAGGATGATTGCAACCGAGGTAACAGTGCGATTTCGCAGTTGGGATTTAAAATTTTTCTTGCCCGAAAATTTACTTTGCAGTCCTGCTTCCATATTCAGCAATTGTTCAACTCGTGCTTGTGTAGGGGGGTGGGTGGAAAATAATCGGCTCATAAAATTGTTAGAAAAGCTATTGATAATCAGCAGCGGTGCAAAAGCTGGGTTGCCTTGCATCGGCATCTGACGAGTGTTGTTTTCCAACTTTTTTAATGCGTTAGCTAGTGCCCTGGGATTTCTGGTGAGCTTCGCTGCGCCAGCATCGGCAGCATATTCTCTGGTACGGGAGAGACTCATTTGAATCACGGTTGCTACTATTGGAGCCGTGAGTACTATTAGTAGCGAAGTCAAAGGATTACCTCTGGTGTTCCGCGTACCAAAAAACCATATTCTATGGCTGGCAAGTTCAGTCAACATGGAAATAGCACCTGCAATTGTTGCGGCAACTGCTTGGGTGAGGGTGTCGCGATTTTTAACGTGGCTGAGTTCGTGGGCGATGACGGCTTCTAGTTCGTCCTCGCTGAGCATGTTAATAATTCCTTGTGTAAGTGCGATCGCTGCATGTTCCGGGTCGCGTCCGGTGGCAAAAGCATTAGCAGCTAATGTGGGAATGACGTAAATTTTTGGTAAAGGCAAGTTGGCACGGTAGCACAGTACCTCAACCATCGGCTTGAGCAATTGGGCTTGGCTACCACTGGCAGGTTTAGCACCGTAAACCGCTAAGGCAATTTGGTCGGAATAGAACCAAGATCCAAAGTTGATTGCAGCGGCAATTCCAAGACCGACGATCGCTCCCATTTTACCGCCAATCAACAAGTAACCAATAACCACTAAAAGCGCACTCAAAAACCCTAGTAGAGCAACTGTTTTGAGCAGATTCATTTGTTTGCTCTCCTTAAAAAAAGTTGGAATTCTTTCAGTTTCAGGATGTATTGGGCATGATAGGCATGCTATTCTCTAGACTTGTCCAGATGCACAGATGGCTCTCCAATACCGGCAATCAATTCTAGAATCCTCACTTGCTCTGCAAATGCCTCTTCCGCGTGACTTTTATATTCATGGAAATCAATTCGCTCATTCCCGGCTTTAAGATACATTTTGTAGCCGTCATGAGTGTCATCTTCGCTATCTCGATAGACATAATTTTCAACTTCGGCTCCCGTGACTCTAAATGATAGAGTTGGCTCAGCCCACAATCCATAGTAATTGACGCGCTCGTACTGACAATTAACGTACTTCCGTTCAAGTCGCTTACAAGTTAACTTATCTGATTTACCAGTAGTTAACATACTTATAGCTATTGGTATCACTAAAAATCTCAACCCTGCCAGGAATACACTGGCTTTCGTGAGCCAAGACTTGCTTCTCTGCATAGATCTAAATGGTAATTTTTTTGTGGGTTAAACCAAAGCAAACTCAGCAACGTCTTGGTTAAAATTGAAGTCATCCAATTATTTGCTAACTAAGAAATCGACGTTCTCTTGCAAGCTACTGAGTTCAGCACTGAGTAATTGCAACTCTCTTAATTGCTCTGATTCGCTTAAGTCAGAAGTACGCAGTTTATTTTGCAACTGCTGCAATACACCAGCAGAATCTTGGATTATGCGAGAAAAGCTGACAATTTGAGCTGTGCGAGTATCCTGACCTTGTTGCGCTAGCTGAATGTTGCGTTTGAGGCTTTCTGCAAGTTGGCTGAGGTGTTGCTTTGCCACACCGGAACTAGAGCGAAGTTTGCTTTGCACTTCCACCAGTTGCTGTTGCAACTCGCTCACCGAAAGCAGCGAATCACTGCCTTGCAAACGCCGTGCCATTTGGTCAATCTTGGCGGGGAGTTCAGCAGCGCGATCGCAGGTATACTGAACTGCTACTAAAAGTTCCATCTGTACGGAACTGGTTAACAGCTTGGCTGCTTCAGAACGCAAATCGTTCGCCTTTTGGGCAACCAGCCTTGCTTGCTGTCGCACCGATTGCAGTTCTCGTTCCAGTTCCGGATTGTCTAGATTCAGCGTTTCTGGTTCTTGAGATTTGCGCCAGCTGGCAAGGCTGGTTGCAACAACCGCCGACAGAGACAGCACGATCACACTGGGTAATTTCACCAATCTCACACCCAGCACCAAGGCGATTGCACTAGCCAAAACAGGCAGGGGGTAGTAAAGTGGGTTCGCTAGTTTCATATGTTTGTCAGTTGTCATACTGACCATTGACTAAAATTCCACTTGCAGATCTGACATCACGCGGGAAATTGTTTCTGGAGCGCCGTTGCGATAGTAACCGCCATTCAGATCGGCGATTTTTTGTAAAGCTTGGGGATTGAACTCTCCCTCCTTACCGTAACCAACAGTGAAAAATGCAATTCGCTGATCCGAAGAAAAGCCGCTTTTTTGCAATTCCTGAGATAGCTGATCCAGGGTGATTTTGGAGCCTTCATCTTCACCATCAGTCAGGATGAGAACCGCATTGATAGCATCTTTGCGGAGATTTTGCTGCAACCAGTTGCGGGCGTAAAGCGCTGCATCGTACAGTTTGGTGCCTCCATCGGCTTTCAGACTGCTGATAAATTGCAGCCCCTTGTCGCGTCCTTGTGGGGTTCCATCTACAATAACCGGAGGCCGGATTTCTGAATCAAAATCAATCAGAGCAATCTTGTCCTTTGGCCCCAAATTGTTAATGTAGTTTTGCAAGGTATTCTGAACCGCAGTGATTTTGTCACCCGCCATCGAACCAGAAGAGTCAACAACAACTACCACCTGTGAAGGTTTCTTTGCTGCCTCTTGCCAGGATTTGAGCATAGCATTCACCACTTCTGGTTTGGGTGGTCGGTAGGAATCGTAACTCACTTGAGGTTGCACTCCATACTCTGAAGTGAACTTCGGTCCTAGGGAAACTCCCGGAGTTCCCGATCGCAGTCCTAAATTCGTGGCAATTTGCTGAGCTTCTGGAGATTTTAGATAAGCAGTTACCTTTTCTGCCGCTGCCTTTTCTTGGGCACTCACCCAAGGTGCCTTTGGGAGAATGGCTCGCATATTTGAGGTAAATGTCGCTTTGGGATAAACTGCTTCGTAACGGGGTTGCCCTGGTTGCAGTCCTGTATTCGCCACAATCACTGAAGACTCGTAAACCGAACCCACTGAAGCCCAGAACTGTCCGTTTTTCACCATTGACTTAGCTAAAGAGTCAGTCGAGACGCCGTAGTGGGTGATTTTGCTTTGAATTTGCTCCACTTGAGGTTGATAGCGCTTCACATCATCAACCGTTAGTTGCTCGGGTCGCTTGCCAGAAACAGCGGCAAATTGAGCGACTAGAGTCTGCAAACCAGAGTTGGAACGCGTGGGGGCCGTGTGGACGTAGTGAACCGTTATCGGTGGACCGGCTGGGTCAATATCTCGATGGGTTTTTGCACTTGTTAGGACTTTGAAAGGGTCATTGACTTTACGCAGTCCCTTGGCAACGTCTGGCTGAGCCATAAACACCATCGGACTGTTGGCGATCAGAGGCGAGTCTGCGATTTCAGGGATATAATTTTGCCCTGGAAACAGCTGGTTGATTTGGTAAATCAACTGACTTTGGTAGATATCACCATCCACTGAAATTAGGGTAGGAAATTCTGGTGAATCAGCTGGCAGCGTTCCCGCTTTGAACTGTCCTGCCAAGGAAACCAGTTTGGTGACGACATCACCACTCCCCTGGGCTTCACAGGTAACCCGGAAAGCTGTACCATTGTCGAGTTTAGGCTGCTGTTGGTTAAACCGCTCTATTGCCTGTCGGCAAAAGTCTCCCAAGGCGCTACCTACCAACAGTTTGATTTTCAGACCTGTAAAGTTGTCTGTCCTGTTGGTATCTGGGGTAGACGGAGACGTACAAGCCGTCAGCAGCAGGATGCAGAAGGCTGCTATGAGTCTGGTAATAAACTGACGAGTTTTGAGATTCATAGTGCTTTGAATCAAGTTAAGCCTGAAAGCCTAGCTTGGTTAGCGAATAGCTTGTGTTATTCAGAAGTTATTTATTTACCTGCTCTATAGATAACCTGAGAAGTTCAAGCTTTCTGACTCACTATTTGATTCACTACTTGACTCAGTTCTCGGCTCACTGCTTACCACTGCGCAAAGAAGTAATACCAATTTCCTAAAAGCTTGCTCTCTGGTACAAAGGGGAGGTGGAAAGCATCTCAAAGATTGCTATAGGACTGAGAAAGGATTTCAATCCATTTCAGCTATACACTGCCCAAAGCTACTGTGCTCGAATATCTGCCTGACCTGTAGTCATTAAATTATTAGCTTTTGTCGCTGCTTTCTTCCACTCAGGTTTTAGCATTTGAGGTAAAGCGAGTGCTCTCTACTCAAACAAGCTTTTCTGCCCGTTGGGTGCAGCTTTACCTGGATAAATTTGCTTAGAACCTTTAGGAATGTAAATCCAGCAAAGGTCTTGTAGGCGATTTGTCAGGTTAGAAATTGTGACTCCAAGCTCATCTCGCATTGCATAAAGGTGACTCCAGTTCTTTAAATCACGCCCCCTTCGCACTTCTTCTAATTTAAATTGAGGCATCAGCAAACAACTAGCGAAATACTGAGCTTGCCATTCAATGCCTTGCTGACTGCTAACACTGCGGCATAAAAATGGCTCTACGGTTGTCTCAATACCACAATCTTGTAGTTTTAAGAAGCTAGAAACCGCATTTTGGTCTATGTGTAGTTCCCAATGTCCAATTTCGTGAGCTATTGAAGATTCTTCAAACCCTTTAGGCAGTTCTCGATTATTTTCATTCATTAGAATCTTACGTTCTGTAGGTAGAATCATGGCTGCAATTACTCCCTGGTCATCAGGCGGTATATCGCCACAATCCATATCTAATCCTATAGCTTCAGCAACATAACCAGCATCAATGGGCCATTTTAGAGGACGCTTACGCTTTGCCTGCACACGTCTGAGAACGTCCACCGCCCGACGCTCAATCTCCTCTTTGGGCATGAACCGATACGGCTTGATTAACTTCAACTTTAGCTCTCCTCATTTTCTGGTTGTGTTGTTTCCCCTAGTAATTTTTTGGCAAATTCAGGCTCGTCCCGCATCCGTCTGAGCAAAGCAGGCATTTGCTTATACTTCTTAACAAGCTCCTCAAAAACCTTGGCGTCATCAGGCGTAATTCGACCAGCTAAGTGTCTTAGCTCTTCTTCGTTCAAATCTAGGTGCAGTGCTAGCTTATGAATGACATCCTCGCTGGGAGGATATCCAGCGTGGTCATTTTCTAGCTTGGACAAATAGGTGTAATCTACTGCTATTAACTTCGCCAGCTCACGCTGACTGAATTCCTTGTCTTTACGGGCTTGACGAATAATCTTGCCAAAAGTCTGACTCACCTTTTCTTTCCCAATAGCTGCTGTGCTATATTGAACATGTTGACTATGTTGGTCAACGTGCTCAATATAGTGCAATAACCTCAGTGTACCCTGTTAGATATCTAAACGGGGGTATATCTCCAATCTCTCTGGGCATTAAGTTACAAACCGTTACACAGAAGCCAAAGTATGAAAAAACAGCCGTCGAATCCCGACCAACTGTGCTTCTCAATCGGTAGACCCCTGCCAGTTCTGCTTGAGGAGGTTCAAAAGACGAGCCGCAATCCACAAATGAGGCAGGCTGCTGAACAGATGCTGGAAGCCTTGCATATATTTGAACTGGCAAACCAGACTGGTGTCTCCAAGTCCGTCAAAGCAAGTGCGGCAATCTACGAAATTCTCACAAAATAAACTCTTTTTCCCTTGTTGATTCTGGGAGTTTAAATCCAATGAACAGAACTTGGCGACCGTATGTGAGTTTTAACATTTGGTCACAGTTCGCCCCAGCTGTGGGGCAAGAACACTGGCACTGTGACATGAGGCGAGGTTTTGCCAGGGCGCGAAAGAAAGAACCATTAGTGAAAGCTCTTTTGGAGCAAGACACTACGCCTCAGCATATCGGTTTGCTGGCACAGAGGGTAGTTTACGAATTTCACCAGAATATCCAACTGTTGCATCACCCAGATGGTGCGGAGCAAGTGGCAGAAAGACTGAAACTAACCCAAGAGCCAGCCGAAGTTCAGCAGCGAGTTATTCAAATTCTGAAAAACTACTACAAAAATCCTATTCTTGCTGGAAAAAATATTATCAGACTCAGCCGAGGAGATGAGGGAATTCCAGAACCAATTCTCGTGCCGCAGGGTAATTATTTCTTTAACTTGTTTGCCGCTATCGACTGCATTTTCCTTGAGCCAGACGGCAGGCTGCACATTTTAGATTTCAAAACAGGCAAATCTGATTTTGACAGACGACAAGCATTTGTTTACCTGCTGGCAGCTACCTATATCTATCCTCACCAAAAAGCTGTTGCTTCATTTTATAACTTAGAAAGTAGTAAATGGTCTGGCCCAATCACTGCAACCAATAGTCAGCTCAATGCTATTCAGATCGAGTTAGTACGGGTAGCCCAACACCACCAAAACGAGTTGCATCGTTATAAGCAAAACCCATCTGAGTTTGCCCAAATCTTTCCAGCCAATCCTGGCTTTAACTGCCGTAACTGTCAATTCAGTTCGATTTGTAAATTTTCTGTTTCTGAGGTTCTAGCATGACTGCTACTGTAAGCGTTTCTCAAGCTTTTACATCTTTCTGTGAGGTTTTCCCAATACTAACAATCTTACAACCACAGTTAATGTGTTTTCGAATGACTCCTGAAATTGACCGCAAAGATGGCAACCGCTTGAGTCACCATTTTAGTCGTAAGCTATCTGAGACTGTCGTTATATGGCACAAGCCTTACTTTTGGGTTTTATCAGCATCAAACAGACAACTACCCAGTCATGATGAATTGCGATCGGCACTGGAAAGTATTCAAAATGAAGTAGAAGATTTTAGCGACTGTTTCTTTTCATTCCAATGGGTGCGTCAGCCACAGTTAACGCCCTTTATTCTTCCTCAGTTAGCTGTTCAGGTTTTGAATAAAACTCAGTTTTCCTACCCAGTTGTTTTGTCTGATAATGGAGTTGAGGTCAGGAGAGAGCCAGATTTCTGGCCAGAAACTATCGAATTGCAAGGTCAGTTACAGCCTGCCCTGAGTTTAACAGTTTGCAGCAGTATTATGTTTCGGGAAAATTTGGATGATTTCTACGAAAATCATCCGCATCGGCAAAAACCTGAACAACTTTTAATAGGCTTGAAAGTTCAAGAGATTGAACAGAGTAGCCACGCTACTATTATCGGTCTTGTCGGAACGATAGGAGAACACAGAGAAGAACTGATTGAGAAAGCAACTGGTTCAACCAGTAAACAAGCACTGCGAGAAGCTCCGGACGATCAACCTGTAGTTGCTGTACAGTTTGGTAAGGATACAAAGCAGTTTCACTATGCTATGGCGGCTCTACGCCCCTGCGTTACATGTGAAACTGCTGACCAGTTTAATGTGGAATATGGGAAGCTACTCAAGGCAACTAAAATTTTCCATAAAGACAGAACAAATCTCTTAGCTGATTATAAACAAACAGCAGAGAATGCTTTAACAGCTTATGGATTTCAGATGGAGCGTAGTGTTAACAGTATTCAGTACCCGGCGTTATTCTGGAAACCTCAAGTTCCGTTAGAGGAAACTACTCTGCTTTTTGGCAATGGCGTTACTGGTAAAAGAGGTGAAGTTCTTAAAGGACTGTCTAGAGGGGGGGTTTATCGCCGTCACTTAGATTATCAGGATACATCAAGAGTGATTCGCATTGCGGCTTTGAAACTCTGTGATTTTAAAGTAAGTCCGTTTCTGAAGCAGCTTGAACAACGTCTGAACAGTTACGGATTCAAAAGCGATGTTATTGCAACAAAAACTTTGTCTGTAGGTAACTTGAGTGTGGCAGATGCGAGAGCAGCTGTTGAGAATACCGTCAACGAATTAGTTGAGGTTCCACCTGACATTGTGTTGACGTTTTTACCCCAAAGCGATCGCGGTTCTGATTATAAAGAGGAGGGAAGCTTTTATTATCAAATATACTCACAGCTACTCCGCCGTCAGATTGCCAGTCAAATGATTTATGAAGACACTTTGATCAATCCCAACAACTACCAGTATGTCCTACATCAGGTAATTCCAGGGATTTTAGCCAAGTTGGGAAATTTGCCTTTCATTCTGGCTGATCCTTTAGAAATTGCTGATTATTTCATTGGTTTGGATATTTCTAGAGCGTCCAAAAAAAGGCGATCTGGAACGATGAATGCATGCGCGAGTGTGCGTCTATATGGTAAACAAGGGGAGTTTATTCGCTACCAACTGGAAGATGATTTAATTGAAGGTGAAGCAATACCGCCACGACTGCTAGAGCGATTGTTACCAGCAGCAGCAGCAGCAAAATTCACATTAAAAAATAAGACTGTCCTAATTTACCGCGATGGCTCCTTTGTTGACAAAGAAGTCGATTATTTAGTAGAACGGGCTAAAGCAATTGGCTCTAAGTTTATTTTGGTGGAGTGTAAAAAGTCTGGTGTTCCCCGACTGTACAACCTGAATCAGAAAGTAGTGATAGCACCTTCACAAGGGTTGGCACTTCGCTTGTCATCGCGTGAGGCAATTGTGGTAACAACTAAAGTTCCTGATAAAGTCGGTTTAGCTCGTCCTCTGCGTTTGACGGTGCGTGAAGAAGGACAGCAAGCATCAATTGAAAAGGTTGTAGAAACTACTTTGAAACTGACACTACTGCATCATGGAGCGTTAAAGGAACCTCGCTTGCCTATGCCACTGTATGGATCTGACCGCATGGCTTATCTGCGATTACAAGGCATTCGTCCTACTGTAATGGAGGGTGATCGCCAATTTTGGCTATAAGCTAGAGGAACTTTTAGATGCTGCTATTCTTAACCCTAGAGTTGAAAAAGTGTTTTTTTGCAGGAGGAGAGAGGCGATCGCCCAACAACAAGTCCCACTGTTACCGTCGCGCTGCAACAGAGGCTGAACTGATACCCAATTTTTTAAACATCGCTTCCCGTGCCTGCGTTGCCAAAGTATCATCCAACGGTTCCAACGACACCTGAGTTTGATACTTTTGCATTAGGGCTGTTTGAATCAGCCAATCAGCAAGAAATGGATTTTTGGGTAACAGAGGGCCGTGGGAATAGGTGGCGATCGCATTCTGATAGAACACTCCCTCCATCCCATCCTCCCCATTATTGCCAAACCCTTGCACTACTCGTCCCAGTGGTTCCACTTTTCCCAGATAAGTTCTACCGCCATGATTTTCAAAGCCGATTACGAGAGGGATGCTGCCCAACATTGCTGCTAGTTCCCCTGCCAGCTTCTGCGCTGCGATCTCGAAGACAACATTGCCGATACACCGACGAGCATCTAGTCCAGGATGCTTGCTGACGAGATCGAGTAACCCCAATCCCTCAATCCGCTGACCTAGTGCCGGTTCATAGTAGTGGCCCAGCAACTGAGGAGACCCGCAGGTAAATACCCCTGGTGTCCCATCGGCAATTTGATCGCGAATTGCCTCTGCCTTCGCCCCCCGCAAATCGCGCATGACAATTTCTTGCTGCCGATCTTGGGCACCACCACCGACTAATAAATCGATCTTGTGAAACTGGTCTGCTGGTGTATCTTGAGCGAGGGGCATCACCTGCACCTGAATTCCTCGCCATTGCGCCCGTTGCTGCAAGCAGATCACATTGCCGCGATCGCCGTAGGTACTCATTAGCGTTGGGTACAGCCAGCCAATTGTTAATTGAGGGTTGGGGATTTCCATAATTAGGTGTTTTTGACTTTACCTATAGAGGTGCTAATGCTGATCGCTGCCCGAGATCGCATCTATTTTACGTCTCTATCTTTGAGCCCTGGCAATTGCCAACCCTGCACGACCTTGGTAACAGCATCGCGAGTTGCTTCTGCCCCAAAGCCCCAGGCTAGTAGAGCAAAATAGTCGCTCCAGCCACTGGCCCCAAACGTTGGTTTAGCAGCATACAGTTCTCCAAAACCTGCTCCTGCCAGGAGCCCCACAGAGATGATGTAGCTAAGTAAGTTGAACCAGCGCAGGCGATCGCGGGCGGCACGTTCTGGATTGGGTTGGAATATGGGGCGGGCGGAAGGCGGCGGCGCAAGGAGATTAGAGACTATGGTAGTTGTGATGTCACCAAAAGCGATGAGCGATTGGGGGGCTTTGGGTGCTTGAGGCGCTTGGGGTGATTGAGTGTTAGCCTCCTTATTGGCTGGCTGTGGCTCAATGGCTGCGACTAATTTATCACTTTCAGTTGTGATATCCTGCTGCCAGTTTTTGAAGGCTTCCAGATCGCTTACAGCAAGACTGTCTAGTCCTTGCTGTAAGCGCTGCAAATCAAGGTTCCAAGGCAGTTCCTTTTCTGGCGGTAACTTAGCAAGCAATTGGTTGAACTGAGAGAGTTTAGTTTTGCCATCTAAGTAGCGGTTAACCTGTTGCTGCAAATCTTCTAATTCTTTGCGCAACTGTTGGGGAGCGTCTTTATCTGCTGCTGCTCTTACAGAGTCTTCCAACTGGGTGCGCATTATCTGTACGCAGGGAGAATTAGGATTCAGATCATCCTTCTCTAGACGCTGAACTAACGAAGACTGATAATCTAGTTGAGCTAGCCAGTCCTCTCGACCTTTGCGCCATTTGTCCCAAACAGCTTGAGCTTGGTTTATTGCCTGCTGTGCTGCTTCCCAGTTCCTGTTGTCTAAAGCTGTTTCTACATCAACGAGATATCCTGTAATTTTTGCCTCGAATGGTTTTGCCAATTCAGCGTCAGATCGCATCTGGGTACGCAGCCGACCAACCCTCACCACAATTTCATCGCGAGCCCTGCCTTCAGTGCGGTAAGCTGAAACTCCAATACCCATGCCGAGACCAAGTAAAAGCACAAGCAACGGCAAAAGCCAATGGTCTTTCACCCTTACCGTAATTGGGATATTCAGTTGTCCATCGGTATAGATAACTAGCAAAATACCGCTGTACTCACCGCTATGGGCTTGGCCGAAGTCAAGCTGGACTGGAATCGCTAATGGTTGGTTGGATGGCACTGAACCTGCGGACAAAGTTGGATGGATGGCGGTAGCAGGGAAAACAGTTGCTCCATCAGCTCGATTCAAGTCAAGGCTGAGTATCTGCAAGTTATTGAGCGCTTGGTTGGTTTGCAGCAGCAGCTGGCGCTTGACCGTAGTGCATCCAAAGTTGACGCCCAGACACCGCATCCCCACAACCGTTACGTTGGCGGGGGTTAGAGTAATGTTTGGTTCTGCGAGGGCAGGGGTTGTTGCCAAAAGTAGGCTCAGTGTTGAAATAAACAGCCCCAAAATGGAAGATTGTTCATTGTTCATTGTTCAATTACAGAATCTTACGCCCAGTCAATAGTCCCCGCACTTCTAGCATCGCCGAATAGGTAGGCAGAATGTGCAGGGTTTCGCCTGTGGAGGTGTGTTCCAAGGCAGTGGCGATCGCCTCTTGCAAGTCTTCTTTGACAATCAACTTGCATCCCTTGTCTCTGTTTGTCTGGCTGTAGTGTAGGCGCAGTGCCATATCGTAGACGCGATCTCCACTGACAACTACAACTCCCCCCTTCTCCACCAACTTCTCTGTATCCACATCCCAAATCCAGGAAACATCTGTGCCATCTGGTGTGCGATCATTCAGTACCATCAATGTTGTAGAGGCTCCCCCAGCACTCTTGATTTGGTTAACTGCGCGGATAGTTTCATTAAGTGCTACAGGATTTTTCGATAACAGAATCCGCACATGCTTTCCGGCAACTTCTAATTCCTCCGCACGTCCAAAAGCGGCCTGAAAGTTTTTGATAGTGTCAAGAATGGTGGTGGGATCAACGCCAATTTCTTGAGCTGCTAACACAGCAGCTAGGGTGTTGTATTTATTATAAATTCCAATTAAAACCTGCGGCCATTGCCGACTATCAATAGCCAGATGTCCCTTGCTAAAGCCACAACTGGGACAATGGAAATCGCCCTGATGGGATAGGTAAACCCCCTTGTATTCCAGGGAGTGACCGCAGCGAGGACAGTAAATTGAGTCAACTGCATGAGGAATCTCATCTAGATAAGCTTCTGGTTCACTCAGTCCAAAGAGCAAGACCCGTTGCGGCAGTTGCTGACCCAAATAAGCTAGGGTGGGGTCATCTCCATTCAAAATGATCGCTGTTTCAAAAGGCAGCTGGGCTATGGCTGTTTGCCACCTTTGGCTAATAGTATCAACTTCCCCATACCTATCTAACTGATCGCGAAACAGGTTCAAACACAAGATATACTGGGGCTGAATCTGCGGCAAAACTAGGGGGAGGATGTTTTCGTCTACTTCCAGAATTGCGTAATCAGCGTCTAGCTTACCAAAGAGATTAGTGCTTTGCAGCAGCGCTGTCACCAACCCATTCACTAAGTTGGCACCAGCAGCATTGTTCGCCACCCGCCAACCATGCCGTTCCAGCATGGTACGCAAAAGCAGAGATGTAGTGGTTTTGCCATTGGTGCCAACAATCAGGATGACGCCGTGCTTAATCTGACGACACAGCAATGGCAACAGCTTGGGCTGAATGCGACCAGCAAC
>CAZZWA010000036.1:3094-22135 GCA_964657555.1 uncultured Microcoleus sp. | reverse complement strand
GATCATTCCCCGAGGTCATGATGAATCGCAGTTACGCTATCTTGGGAACCGGAGCGCTAGGAGGATTTTACGGTGCCTGTCTGCAAAAGGCAGGGCTAGATGTCCACTTCCTACTGCATAGCGATCGCGAACACGTCAGCAAGCACGGCTTAGTCATTGAGTCGCCAGACGGCAACTTCACCCTCCCTCACGTCCGCGCTTACGGTGATGTGAGCGAAATGCCCCGCTGTGATGTGGTAGCCGTGACGATGAAAACGACGCACAACCATTTACTGCCCAAAATGCTGCCCAGTGTGGTTAAAGATGATGGTGTCGTTTTAGTCCTACAGAATGGACTAGGTGTTGAAGAGGAAGTTGCCCAAATTGTTGGTTCACAGCGGGTGATGGGTGGTTTGTGCTTTATTTGTTCTAATAAAGTGGGGCCGGGACACATCCACCACTTGGATTATCGTTTGATTACTCTTGGCGAATATGCCTCCAACTTTCAACCCTATGGCATTACACAGAGGATGCGTCAGATTGCTAGTGACTTTGAAAGTGCTGACATCCCTATTACACTGGCTGAAGATTTGCTGCGGGCAAGATGGGAGAAATTAGTTTGGAATATTCCCTTCAATGGGCTTTCTGTTGTTCTGGATGCCACAACCAACCAAATGATGGCTAATACCTATATTCGAGCTTTAGTTGAGCAATTGATGGGTGAAGTTGTGGCTGGTGCTGCTGCTTCTGGTCGGATTCTCTCCCCAAACATTATCGATAAGATGCTCGATCACACTGTCAAGATGAAGCCCTACCGCACCAGTATGAAAATTGACTATGACGCCGGACGTCTCTTAGAGGTGGAAACCATGTTCGGTAATCCTTTACGCAAAGCTCAGGCAGCTGGTGCTAATTTACCGCAGATTGCCATGCTCTATCAGCAGCTGAAGTTCCTCGAAGCTAAAGCCAGAAAATAGAGAGCATTTATCAACCAAATTCCTTAAGTCTTTTAACAGAGCGAAGCGTGGGGTTTGAACCCCAGGTGGGCTGACAGCGTAGGTGCAAGATCTCAGTCAAAAGACCTGGCGAAATTCCAGGTGAGCTTCTATCTCGTGGCGATCGCGCCAAACTGGTCGTAACTCTTGACGAGCAGACAGCGCTAACTGGTCGCCAATATGGGGTGAACCGGGCTGAGTAGCGTTGCCGTAAGTGTTGAGTACCCTAGCTCTGATGGGATTGGAAAACTCAATTGCGGCAATGTAGGAATCGCCCTCATAGGGTTGGAAGCGTCCATCTTTTGCTGGGGTGAAGTCAAACGCCCGGAAGATGCCAAGATCGCCAGGGCCACCATTGGCAGGTAAATCCACCTGACCACGGTGCAGCCGGAAGACATCGCCCCACGCTACATCCAGTGCTCCATAAGCAGCTTTGACCTTAGCAGAGGCTGCTGAGAGTGCTTTCACCGCCGCTGTCGGATTCGCCAAGCCATCGGGTGTGGTGCGGGGAGCAGCTTCTTGCCAGGGATTGGCAAACAGGGTGCTCAGGTTCATTGCTTGCGCCCAGAAGGAGAATAGGACTGCGCCGCGACTATTAGCATTAGTCTGTCGATCCCATGCTGTTAGCACTCTAGCCGCCGCCTTTGCCCGTTCATCACCCAGCTTTTGGACAGCAAGAATCAGGTCATTCAGAATTCTGTCTGCCAACTCCATGCGCGTCGAGTACTTATACTTAATCAATTTTTCCAGGTTCATGTGTTCGGCTTCGGCAAGCATGCGAACTGATCGCTGAGCCCGTAAACTCATAGGACCACGGGGTGCCATGTAGGGCGGATACTTATCTGGATTGAGGACTTGAGGGAAGGTTGTCGTCCATGGTGGGTCGTTGGCATTCTGCAACCAGCCAGTCGTCGGGTCAACGACTCTTGGCAAGTCGCTGTAGGGGTGAGTTGTTGTCCATAACGTGGCAGAGGTGTCTCCAGGCACAACATTTGCCCAGTAATTCCAATCGCCTTGAGAGTGAACTGGCACCAAGCCATTGAACAGATGCATAATGTGCCCATCTCGGTCAGCGTATATTACTGTAAACATCGGCAGTTGCAAACGCTTGAGTGCCGCCTCAAACTGGGTGAGATTTTTAGCTCGCAGCATGTCCCAATACTGCTCTGTCAGTCCAGGTCGATCCAAGCCAACGACGCGTAAGGCCAAGGCTTTGTTGTCTTTCTGAGCAACAATTGGCCCGTGGATCGAGTTAATCGCCAGCAGTGGTTCCTGCCGCAGAGTGCCATCTGCTTGCTTCACCTTCAGAGTTTGTAAATCAGTTTCAAACTCTCGCCCCTTACCATTCCAGCGATAACCATTGTCAGTTAGGGTAAGTTCGTAGAGACTGCATCCGTTGATGGTATTGACCGTGTGTGTCCAACCAAGGTAATCGTTGAAGGCAATGAGCGGTAGAGGGACGCCGACGAGAGTTGCTCCGTAAGCGTTAACTTCTGGCGCGACCAGCTGTGCCTCGTACCAGATAAATCTGCCTGACCAAGGTAGGTGGGGGTTGGCAAGTAGCATAGCGCGACCACTTGCTGAATGGGAGGGAGCGATCGCCCAGCCGTTTGAACCCGCCTGCCATTTGCCAATCACATTCAGCGTGTTCACCTCGCCTGTCAGCAAAAAAGTGAAATGCATCAATCGCTGAGTGTGAGCCAAAATATCTACCCCATCAATTGGCAGCACTGCCTCTAGCTTATTGTCAATCAGGTCGCCATGCTCTTTAACGTAGGCATTGATGCCAGCAGCGAAAGCATCAAGATAGTCTCGAAACTGAGGGCTTTGTGCCTTGTACCACTCACGAGCACGAGATGGGATTCCTGCTATTCTTACCAACTTATCAGATTCCAGATACTCAGCACCCCAATACTCAGCCGCCCTTCCTCGCGCCTCGCCGTACAAGCGCAGAATCAGGTTGCCATGACTTTGCATCTGCGCCCAGCCAAAAGCTTTAAAAAGTTCTTCTGGATTTCTGCCATAGATATGAGGCACTCCCCAAGTATCCCACAAGATTTCGGTGCGATCTATTCTAGCTGCGGGACTGCGGCTACTTAGGAAGAGAGTCAGAATCAGACCAATCAGCAACGGCAATAGCCAGAATAGTCGCTGCCTGAAACGGAGTGAGAGCGATGTGAGTGAGTGTTGGGCAGCCAAGTGTTTCAATCTCGGAGTAAGAGCCATCAAAGCATCAAGTTATTGTCCCGTCGCTCATTTTATGTGCTGATGGCGGCATTCTTCCGACAGAGTTTGACCCATTCTTTTGTAACACTGGAGTGAGACGATGAGATCGCGCTCGGAACTCTGATGGTTTCTCAATGAGCCTACTTGATCAATCTACTCTCAGCCTGAACATCCTAGTTATGGAATCAGCTCACCTTCACAAAGAGTCAGAATCGTATGATTATGCAATTTGAATCACATCAGCTTAAAAGGATATCTAGGTTAAACTACGTCCTAAATTGACACGTATCCTGCAAGAGGAACTGGCAAAAAGCGTAGGTAATTAAAGATGGTAAATGACCCGATTCTTAACGATTGGCATGTTGTCGCGCCAGTGCAAAACCTACAACCAGGAACAATCCTCCAGACTCGCTTGCTAGGGGAAGACTTGGTGCTGTGGCGCGATCGCCTCCGTTCCTATGCATGGCAAGACCTCTGCCCTCACCGAGGGGCGCGGCTTTCTCTGGGATGGGTTGCTGGGGATACCTTAGTTTGTCCCTATCACGGCTTGGCTTACAACAGCGAAGGGCGATGCGTGAAGATTCCAGCGCACCCAGACTTGTCGCCACCAGCAAAGGTGCAGGTTCAAACTTACCAAATTCTGGAACGCTACGACTTGGTATGGGTAACGCTGGGAAACCCCAACCAAAATTTACCGCCATTCCCAGAGTGGGATGAAGCCAGTTACCGTCGCTTCCTCTGTGGCCCATACCACTATCAGTCAAGCGGTTTACGTGCTATCGAAAACTTTCTCGATGTTGCCCATTTACCCTTTGTGCATGGAGGGATACTGGGCGACTCCAGCCGCACAGCTATAGACGACTATGAGGTGGAGATAGAGGCAAACGGCATTACCCTCCACGTCCGTGTCTGGCAACCTGACCCCGATGGGACTGGGAAGAGTGGGCTTGTAACCTACAATTACCGTGTGTTTCGCCCCCTAACGGCATATTTTTACAAAGAGTCAGAGGGGCGTCGCTTTAGTATCTTCTTTACCGTAACTCCAGTTGAAGAGGAGAAGTGCATTGGCTGGATGTGGGTGGCAATGAACTATGCCCATGAAGTGCCAGAAGATCAACTCCGGACTTTTCAGAATCGAATTGTTATGCAAGATATTCCCATAGTAGAGTCGCAGCGACCCCGACAACTGCCGCTAGACTTACAAGCAGAATTTCATCTACCAAGCGATCGCGCTTCGATTGCTTACCGTAAATGGCTGAGGGAACTGGGTGTCTGTTGGGGTGTTAGTTTCTAATTCGGTAGTTATTTAGTTGTTATGTGGTAGGTTGGTTTGCTATGAGGCAATTGCCTCACAGCTCAGATAGAATCCCACCATGTCTAGCTATCTCAGACATAAGCGTTTTTCCCTCTTCGTTGTTTACCTGTTTGCCTCTATATCCCTGTCCTGGTGCCAAAAAGCACCAGCAGCATTTATTCAACCCCTCAGAAGCAAACGGGGTATGGTTGTCTCTGCCAACCCTCTGGGGAGTGAGGCTGGACTGGCAATGTTGCGCAAAGGTGGTAATGCGGTAGATGCGGCAGTGGCAACTACTTTGGCGATTTCAGTGGTAGAGCCTTTTTCTGCTGGCATCGGTGGCGGCGGATTTTTGCTACTGCGCCTAGGTAAAACAGGGGAAATCAAAGCGTTCGACTTCCGGGAACGTGCCCCCCTAAAAGCTACGCGGAATATGTACTTGGATAGCACTGGCAAAGTGCGTCCGAGTGCCAGTATCGATGGCTATCTAGCCGTGGCAGTGCCTGGAACGGTGGCAGGACTTTATGAGATTCATCGCAAGTACGGGCGGCTATCCTGGCAAGAAACTCTCGCCCCTGCCATCAAGCTAGCTCAAGAAGGCTTTCCTGTTCAGCAGCGCTTTGTGGATGCAGTTGGACAGCGTAAACAGCTCATTCTGAACAACCCGGCAGCACGGCAGATTTTTACCCACAACGGGGCGATGTACGAACCAGGTGACTTACTTGTACAGCAGGATTTGGCAAGGACTTTAGAGGCGATCGCTAAAGACCCACAAAGCTTTTATATTGGCGATATTGCCCGTGCTATTGCCAGCGATATGGCAAAAAATGGTGGCTTAATTACCCTGGAAGACCTTAAATCTTACAAACCCACTTTTCGCACACCAGTCTGTGGCAGTTTCCGCAAAGCTCAAATCTGCTCTATGCCGCCGCCTTCCTCAGGAGGCGTTCATTTGCTGGAAATTTTAAATATTATTGGGGACACAGACCTCAAATCGATGGGGTGGCATAACCCCGATGCGCTGCACTTACTCGTGGAAGCTATGAAGATTGCCTATGCAGACCGTGCCACATATTTGGGCGATCCTGATTATATCAAAGTTCCAATAGCAGCCTTGATTAACCCTGCTTATGGTGCTCTAAGACGCCAAGAGATTAGCATGGATAGGGCTAGACCCTCAAGTGAGGTGAAGGCGGCAGATCCGCAAATCTTACAACGCTTTACCTCTCCTCAGGGAAGGGAAAATCGAGCTAACACTCGCTCATCTCTTCGGCCTCTAACCTCTGTCAAAGAATCACAAGACACCACTCATCTCACCATCGTGGATGAAGAGCGCAACGCTGTTAGCCTCACCTTTACTGTAAACTACCTATTTGGCTCAGGCGTAGTAGTGCCAGGAACAGGCATTTTGCTAAACGACGAGATGGACGATTTCGCTGCTGCACCGGGGGTGCCTAATGTCTTTGGCTTAGTGGGTGGAGAGGCTAATGCGATCGCACCACGCAAAACTCCTTTATCAAGCATGACGCCAGTGATTGTCACGGAAAATGGTCGCTTGCGCATGGCAGCTGGTTCGCCCGGTGGCAGCACGATCATCACAACTGTTCTGCAAATTGTGCTCAATGTGTTGGAATATGACATGGATGCTGGGCAAGCTGTTTCAGCTCCTCGTCTGCATCACCAATGGCTGCCTGATAAACTTAACGTGGAACCCTATGGTTTAGACGCGGATACTCTCGAAATTCTCCAGCGTCGGGGCGACAGCATTGAGGGGCGATCGCCCTGGGGTAATGCTAATGCTATTGTCATTAGATCAGATGGCTCATTAGAGGGTGCTGCCGATCCTCGCGGTGAAGGTGCTCCCAGTGGTTATTAATTTCACTGCCATCAATTCTGACTATTTTTAAATTAAAGCGAAGCGCTATTGACTTCTGCTTCTGCATCCTTTAAACCAAACTCTTGGGATCTAGCGCTCGGTACTAAAGTCCAGCCTGCTTTTAATAGCTTTTGGTAGGTTGCCCAACCTTTAGAACCTCCTGGTTCGCGGTAGTCTGGTACAGCATACTGAGAAAAAGTTGTATAGGGACGCCACGGTTCATCAGGGGACGTCTGCAAATGCAAAATTTTCTCTCCATCATTGCCTAAGTTAGGTAACCAGCACATTTGTCTGCTCATACAAGGCTCCTTTTATTCAAAAGCCAAAGGTGAATCTGCAAATATTCTTTCTTTGAGAAGCTCCTTATAGTAAGCTTCTCTTAGCAATAACTGTCTGTATAGCTCAACGAGGAGTTCTTTAGACTGTTCAATGTCGATAGGCTGGATCTGATACTCAAAAGCTTTGAGATTGAATTCCTGTTGCAAGGAAAGTTCAAGTGCTCGATCATGTTCCATAATATACCTCAAAAGACTGGTGTAAGCTAGCTAATGCTGGCAAATCGCTGCTTTTTGAATTACCAAATATTGGCAAACAGCAATTTTAGATTTTGGATTATTTAGGGTTTCCTGCTCATCCTTTGCTAAGGAATCTTCAATCAAAAATTTAAAATAGTAAACGCAAAGACTTACGACAGAAAATCTCTACAACTCTTCTCGTTCTGGACGCTTTTTGAAGCGCTAGATTCAAAGAAATCGCTACGCTAACGTAAATCTAAAATCCAAAACTGGTTGACCTCTAGCTTAGGTTGCCCTTGGTTGCTCAACCTAACTGCATAATGGCAAATTTTTGTCAAGCCTCGCCTCCTCCAGTTGGATAATCTTTTCGGTCAACATACACCTTAGGTATCTATCTAAAGCAGGAACAGAGTAGCTTTTTTACTCTTACTTATGGTTGCATAGCAACTTATTTCTAGGGGTTGAGATTAGTAAACTTCCAGCTTAAAATGCAGATTTGTAATTACTAATACATCTTTTATAAGGAAGTCAAATTAATTTTTTTGATAAAAGTTAAAAACTATAGGCTAAAATTATATAATGAACAATAATACTAATTTTTACAATCAGTACTCTCTCAGCATCTGTGTTGCTGCGGCAACTCTGAGCGAGAACTGGGAGTGACACAGAGGAAGAGGTCGGCCTGAAGCCGACGACTAGCAAGTCCGCCGGGGCAGACAATAGTTCTGTGTTGGTGTGGTAATTATAGAATAGAGGAAAAGGATTTTTTGTGGCTTTCCCCTACGCCACTGCCTTTCCTTGGTGATCTGAAAGACTTTATTAGTGTGATTCAAGACATCGCTGACCCCAAACGGGTGGAGGAAGATTTAAAAAAGCGCGTACACCAGCGGACCGTTATCGCTAAACTGGTTCAATACCTGCTTACAGACCTAAATTTGTTCGCCTTAATGGATGAAGCTATTATCCTCGTCACCCAGAGCCTCGAAGTGAAATTATACAAAGTTTTAGAACTGCTGAGTGATGGTAACACCTTGCTGTTGCGGCAGATGTTGGTTGGCACAGGGAGTTAGCAGCGCGAGACAGCAAGTGCGGGACTTGACTCTCAGTAGATTACACCTTGCTTTCTAGGAGAAATTAGCTATGAGACACTATCGAAGCTCAACAGTAATATGTCAGCATAGTTTAAGCTAACATTTGCAGAATAAGTAGGTTGCTCGCGCTATTAACATTTTTTAAAATCTTTCAGGCCGCAAGTTATGTATGATTGCACCTATCCACTTGTTTATAAAATAAAAATTTATATAAATCGAAGGGATACAAGACAATGATGAATGCAAATATTCTAGTTGTCGAGGATGAAAGCATAGTCGCCGAAGATATACAAAATAAACTAAAGAAGTTTGGATATACTGTCTTGGCAAGTGTCTCTTCTGGGGAAGAAGCTCTTCAGAAAGCAGCAGACAATCATCCAGATTTAGTGCTAATGGATATTAAAATTAAAGGTAACATGGATGGGGTAGAAGTTGCTAAAGAAATCTATGCTCGTTTTGATATTCCCGTAGTTTATCTCACTGCTTATGTAGACGAAAATACCCTAGAGCGAGCCAAAATAACAGAGCCATTTGGCTATATCATCAAGCCTTTTAAAGAAAGTGACTTACGAACTACTATTGAAATAACCCTTTATAGACATCAGAGAGAAAAGAAATTAAAAGAAAGGGAACAATGGCTGACTACAGTCCTCAAAAGTATAGGTGATGCTGTAATTACCACTGATAGCAAGGGTAAAGTGACATTCATTAATCCTGTTGCCGAGGCGCTGACTGGTTGGCAACAGAAAGATGCGATCGGGAGAGATGGGACAGAAGTCTTCAATATATCCGATGAAGAAACTCCTGCTGTGATGGAGAATTCTCTAACAAAAGCTCTTCAGGAAGACATTATCGTCAGTGTACCCAAAAAGACAATTCTGATGGCTAGAAACGGTATACAAATACCAATTGATGACAGCGTTGCACCAATCAAAGATGACAAAGGAAATATTTTAGGTGAGGTTTTGGTCTTCCGGGACATCACCCTGGCTAAGCAGATAGAAGAGGAACGCCAGGAACTACTTCAAGCGGTTCAGCAGCTCAACACCCACTTAGAACGTCAAGTGCAAGCACGTACCATCCAGTTGCAAAAATCTCTCGGCTTTGAAGCGGTGCTCAAACGCATTACTGATAAGGTCCGCGATAGCCTTGATGAGAGCCAAATTTTACAAGCAGCTGTCAGAGAGTTAGCTCTCATGCTTAATGTCGGCAGTTGTAAGACAGCGCTATATAGCATTGAAGAGGAGACTGCCACTATCTGCTATGAATACACAACTTCCATGCCTCCCTCTCAAGAGCGTGTTGTGCAGATAGCTAACTTTCCAGAAATCTACGAACCACTCTTGCAAGGTCAGTGTTTCCAATTTTGTCCCATTGCTAAACCTGTCCGGAATCGGGTGGCAATACTGGCATGTCCGATTTTTGACGATCAAGGAGTGCTGGGAGATCTGTGGTTACTCCATCGCCAGGAGCACGGGTTTAACAATTTAGAGATCCGATTGGTGCAGCAGGTGGCCAATCAATGCGCGATCGCCATTCGCCAAGCCCGACTCTACCACACTGCTCAGGCACAAGTGAAAGAACTGGAGAAACTCAACCATCTCAAAGACGACTTTTTAAGTACAGTTTCCCACGAATTGCGAACGCCTATCTCCAATATGAAAATGGCGATCCAAATGCTAAAACTTGCCTCTCCCAGCGAACGAACTCAACGCTATCTAGAAATTTTGCAAGCAGAGTGTGCCCGAGAAGCTGAGCTAATCAATGACCTTTTAGACTTGCAGCGCCTAGAAGCTGCCTCTTATCCCACCTTTCTCGCTCAATCAGTGAGTCTGCAAGACTGGTTGCCCAGTTTGATTGAGCCATTTCGCTCTCGCATTCAGGAACGCCAGCTTCGCTTACATGTTGACATTTCCTCAGAATTGCCTACCATCGTCTCCGACTTATCTAGTTTGGAGCGGATCTTAGCAGAGCTGCTGAATAATGCTTGTAAGTATACTCCACCAGGGGAACAAATTACAGTAGTGGCTTTCTCTGAGGCAGGAAGAATAGAATTGCAAGTGCGCAATTCCGGTACTGAGATTCCTGCTGGTGAATTATCGCGCATTTTTGAGAAGTTCTACCGCATTCCCAGTGGAGATCGTTGGAAGCAGGGCGGAACTGGTTTAGGATTGGCGTTGGTGCAGAGACTTGCAGAGCATTTGGGAGGTGTTATCCGAGTAGAGAGTGCATATGAGCAGACATCCTTTATTGTTAATTTACCTGTGAGCCCTCCCACAAATAGAGTGCATTGCTGAGCAAAGGAAGGAAGCAAAGGGAGCAGAGGAGGCAAGGGGAGAAGATTTTAGGTGTATTCTACAAGGAGTAGCCTGTTGTTACACTGCCATCTGTAACTCCCCTAAGCTACATAAGTAGTTTTTGAGGGGCATACTGGGAGAAGGAGGGTAGTTGCAACCACTGCCCTTAGTCTTGTGAAGTCGAGTCAGTAAAGATGAGAAGTAAAACCAGACCCCCAAGCGATAAACGCTCCGCCTCTAAACTCTCCCCCTTCAACTACACCTCTATATTCATCCTCTTAGGCGTGTTTATTTTAGGAATTGGGGTTGGCATTGGCTTTAGCTCCACAGCGACTTTGAGTCCCGAAAATGTGGCCTCCCGTGACTTTATCGACAGGGCTGCCCCTAATCCCGAGCTTTGCGTTCAGTATGGAGCTAGCGCTATGGTTACGGACACCCGCATTTTTGTAACGCTCAATCCCTTTAATGTCTATGTATCTCAGCCTACCATGCGGCCCGGTTGTGTCTTGCGTACCAACAACTGGGCGATTCTAGAGCAAAGAAAACTGGTGACGCCAGAACAGGAGAGAGAGTGCAAAAACCGGATGAACACGTTTGGCTTTACAGGCGCTTTGGAGAGCCAACCACAGCTTGATTGCATTTATCAAAATGAAACTGCCAAGAACTTTTTCATCAATCAACCAGGGGTAGGTGCTCCGCCGCCGGAAACCCAGAAGTTCTGATCAGCTAATCAGCGTTTAAGTTGCACCACCGGAGAGGGTGCAACTTAAATACCGCAAAGATTTTAAAATTTTAGTTATAGTAATTTTCATTTTGGTGCAGTACAGCCCGACCCCCTGACCCATGCTCAAAAAGCCCGAGATCTCGCTCGGAACTCAAGTTCCGGGCTAACATCTTAAGTCTCTTGAAATGGACTGAAATCTTTTCTGAGTCCTCTTAAGAGGACTTTAGCTTAAGCTGCGCGATTTAAATCCCACTCGGACTGATATCATGTTCGCTTGAGTAGTTGTCATTCGCCAGCGTTGCGAAGCATCTGGGAGATGCTTCGCTCCACTGCGTTCCGCTCAGCATGACAAGTAAGCGTTTTTAGTAAGTGATTAACCGGACATGATATTAGCCCTCTCTATGAGCCAGTAGCACCCCTACTGGCTGCAAGCTCTTATTCATAGAATGTCAACAATAACTGTGGCTGCTAGTCAATCATGCTGCCGATGAGAAATCCTGTCCAAAATCCAAATTCATCAGTTTTAATAAAGTAGGAAAAGTAGGAAAAATTCCTACTTTAAATAACATTTAAACATCATAATTTTATTTTTAAAATGTTGATAAATTTTATTTGCCTTTCGGTATAGTTTCTAAAAGAGGAACTTTTTTGCTTTTCTGGGATTTAGGGTTGCCAGAAAAGCTAACATTTAAAATGAACTCAGTTCTAAGACACTTAAAGTTAAAGCTTTGTATTCTGAAATACACTTTTTAATCAAAACTCAAAAGAGCTTTCTTGTTGAGCTTGTCTACAGAAATTCATAAATTACTAAAGTGCTAATCATGCAACTTGCGAAAATAGGATTCACTGCGCTCATCAATGTCTTATTTGCAGCCTCAACGCCTTTGCTGCTTAATCAAACAGTGTCATTCTCTACAACATCCCAAGGATTGGCTCCTATGACCAATACCCGTAAAGCGGAAGCAAAACAATTGCTGCAACAAGGCATCCAGCAGTTTCAGGCTAATCAATTAGAGGCAGCCATACACTCGAATAGGCAGGCACTGACTATCTATCAAGATCTAGGCGATCGCATTGGTAGAGGGCAGGCGCTGAAAAATTTAGGATTTGTTCTTTATAAGAAAGGTAAGCTAGAAGATGCCGAAAAAACTCTGCGCGACTGCATGCAAATTTGGGAATCTCTACCAAAGGAAGTAGATATTAATGATGCCGATAAGACGTCAATCTTGGAAATGCAGGCCACTACATACCGCCTGCTGCAAAAAGTATTAATATCCCAAAATAAAATCAACGAAGCTTTAGAAATTTCTGAGCGAAGTCGAGCTAGAGCTTTTACAAAGTTGTTGGCCAAGCGGGCAGAGCCAGCCCCAGAAATTGTATCTTCCCTGGCTCCACCAACGATCAAGCAGATTCAACAAATTGCCAAAGAGCAAAACTCTACAGTAGTTGAATACTCGGTATTTTATGATGATTTAAACGACCATAGCCAGTCGCAAGCCCAGGAATCAGAGCTGTTTATTTGGGTCATTCAGCCGACAGGTGAAGTTACTTTTCGATCCCAAAATCTTAACAGCCTCTGGCACGGACAAAAGACTACACTATCAGAGTTGGTTAACAGCCTCCGTCAATCTCTCGGTGGGACAGCAAGATATATTCGTAATTCTCCTCTAAACCGAAGCTTTGAGCAACTTTATCAAGTCTTAATCCAGCCGATTGCTGACAAACTGCCCTCTAATCCAGAAGCCCACATTATCTTCATCCCTCAACAAGCTCTGTTGATGATTCCCTTTTCCAATCTGCAAGATGCTTCTGGAAAATACCTGATCGAACAGCACACTATTCTAACTTCTTCAGCAATAACATTATTGAATTTAACCCATCAGCAACGGCAACGTATCCCAGAGTCAGTCAAAGAAAGACTAGTCGTAGGTAATCCCAAACCGATGCCTGAAGACTTTCACTCTCTACCAGCAGCAGAACGAGAAGCCAAAGCCATTGCTTCTATTATCAAGACCAAAGCGATTACAGGCCGATTTGCGACTAAAGCAGTGATCATACAGCAGATGCCTTCTTCACGAGTGATTCATCTAGCAACTCACAGTTTACTTGATGAAAGTCAGGGATTGAGGAGTGCGATCGCCCTAGCTGCCACAAGTTCGGATAACGGCTGGCTGACAGCTGAAGAAATCCTGGATATTAAACTTCCTGCTGAATTAGTTGTTTTGAGTGCTTGTAATACTGGACGTGGTCGCATTACTGGCGATGGCGTCATCGGGTTGTCTAGCGCTTTGATTTTATCTGGTGTTTCTAGCGTAGTTGTTTCGCTCTGGTCAATCCCAGACTCACCTACAGCGTTTCTGATGCAAGAGTTTTATCGCCATCTCTCACAGAAGCCAGATAAAGCCCAAGCGTTGCGGCAGGCGATGCTAACCACGATGAAACATTACCCAAATCCAAGAGATTGGGCAGCTTTTACCCTCATTGGTGAAGCGGAGTAAGAAAATCATTACCGCCACTACTGTATGCTATTTTGGAGACAAAATCAGAATTTTGCCATAACTGGCAAGCTGGCAGCTATGAACCGTCGTGAGTTTTTAAAGTTGGTAGGTATTGGTGGGCTCGCTAGTTACCTGCCAGTGGTGATCGCCGCATGTTCTCCCCAATCCGAGATCTCAGAACTGCCTACTACTCAAACACACCCTGACGGGTTTGAGGCAGTCGGCACAGCAATGGAGTTGAACCAAAAAGGTCAACTTCTGATTAAGCAGGGAGCGGGTAAAGTGCTTGTTGTACGCAATCCATCTGACCCTAAAACTGTTACTGCGGTCAATCCAGCTTGTACTCACAAAGGATGTACTGTGGAATGGAAAGCAGATAAACAAGCTTTTATCTGTCCCTGTCACGGTGCTAGTTTTGCTTTGGATGGTAAAGCTATTAAAGGCCCAGCTCAGAAACCATTGACTACTTACACTTCTAAAATAGAAGCCAATTCGGTTTTAGTGAAAATTAAGTGAAATTTGGCCCGCACTGATGGGCAACTTTTAAAGTTTGGGCTTTCCGTCCTACATGACAATCAGTTTTAAATTTTCGATTATTTTAGGTTTCATGCTCATTTTATCAGGGTATTTCCATCGATAATCCGAAATCGCAAATCTAGAGACTTTCCAAGATTAACCTCTCTGAAGAGAGATATGCAGAGCAATACTAAAGGGAGATGAAAGGAAAATATAGCACTCCAAATCTGTGTAAATTCTGCCTAGAATTGGCTAGCTGGCAACGGTGGGGATGTCGCTAGCAAAGCGCGACGCCCTCTTTGGCTGCTCACCACTGACGACGCGATCGCCTCTACAATTGAGACATCGAAACAGGAGAAATTTCCCGGAGATTATAGTGAAACTCAAATTTATACCGATGTTGGTGTTGGCTGGTGCACTGGCGATCGCGCTTACTGCTGCGCCCCTCTCCGTTAAAGCGCAAACTCCCACGCCGCCTCCCCAGTCGGTTCCTGCTCAGCCAAGGCCACAATCTCAACCTGCAAATGCAAATCCGCTCAGCCTAACCCCAGAACAAAAAGAAAAACTGGCTCAAATTAGGCATGATGCTAGCGATCAACTACAGAAACTCCTTACACCAGAGCAACAAGAGAAGTTAAAAGCTGCGATCCAAACTCCTGAGGGACGGCAAAATCCTTTGGCTACCCTAGATCTTTCCTCAGATCAGCAAACTCGATTGCAGTCAATCCTACAGACAGCTAAAAACCGATCAGAAGCTGTCTTAACTGAGGAACAGCGGCAGCAAATACAGCGAACTATCCAACAGCGGCGTCAGCAGCAAAACCAGTAAATTGAAATGAGACAGGTCTTTAGTTGGTAGTTAATTAGTAACTTTTGCTAACAACTTAAGGGACGCTCTTTAGCTGCGTCCCTACCAACTATGGAAATGAATATGTATGCTGAATGAATCACAAACTATAGCGCTTATTGTTTGTAGCAATACACTCTGACCTCTCTTTTTACAGGAGAGAGGCTTACTCCCCTTCCCTTAAAGGAAGGGGCTGGGGTTAAATCTGTCTTGGACTCAACTGCAAACCACTACATAAATTACTAATGGTTTAGTGAAGCTTTGTGGAGTCAGGCGAAAACTGCTTGGCAAAGTGTCCTGATTCTGTAGCAAAGATTTTGTATATAAAAATACTTTAATTTACCCTTTTAAGTCTAAATTGGTAGTTCTCACAACCGAATTGAGAACTGCCAAGATTGCACCATTTAGCATAGTTAACAAATTTGTGACACTAAGCTACAATATATTAAGGGTTCTTTACAGGGTTGCTATGACCGCCAAAGTTTGGTGAAAGCCTTAGAGCCTCTCCAAAAAACCCAACCCAGTCCTCAATTTTCTCCTCCCCATGACACTGCCTATCCGCAACGTCGCTATCATCGCCCACGTCGATCACGGTAAAACCACCCTCGTTGATGCCCTACTTAAACAATCTGGCATCTTCCGCGAAGGAGAAGAAGTCCCCGATTGCGTCATGGACTCTAACGCCCTGGAGCGGGAAAGGGGCATTACAATTTTGGCGAAGAATACTGCCGTCAGGTACAAAGACACCTTAATTAATATCATCGATACTCCCGGTCACGCCGATTTTGGGGGTGAAGTAGAACGGGTGTTGGGAATGGTAGATGGCTGCATCTTAATTGTCGATGCCAATGAAGGCCCCATGCCCCAAACCCGCTTCGTACTCAAAAAAGCCTTGGAAAAAGGATTGCGCCCCATTGTTGTCGTCAATAAAATCGACCGTCCTCAGGCAGAACCCTATAAGGCTGTTGATAAGGTATTGGATCTATTCTTGGAACTGGGCGCAGATGACGATCAGTGCGATTTTCCCCATCTCTTTGCCTCTGGTTTAGCAGGTTATGCTAAAGATGACTTGGATACAGAATCAACTGACATGCAACCGCTATTTGAGGCGATTCTGCATCACGTACCGCCACCAGTAGGCGACTTTAACAAACCCCTGCAACTGCAAGTTACCACCTTGGATTATTCAGAGTATCTGGGGCGGATTGTCATTGGCAAAATCCACAACGGCACCATCAAGATGGGGCAGCAAGCTGCTCTAGTTACGGAAAGCGGTCAGATTGTCAAAGCGAAAATCACCAAGTTGATGGGGTTTGAAGGGCTGAAGCGAATCGAGCAAGAAGAAGCCTCAGCTGGCAATATCGTGGCAGTTGCCGGTTTTGCCGAAGCCAACATCGGCGAGACAATTACTGACCCCAACGACCCCCAAGCATTGCCGCTGATTAAGGTAGATGAACCTACCTTGCAAATGACCTTCTCAGTGAATGATTCACCGTTTGCCGGACAAGAAGGGACTTTTGTCACCTCCCGACAACTGCGCGATCGCCTGTTCCGGGAACTGGAAACCAACGTCGCCTTGCGTGTAGAAGAATCCGACTCACCAGATAGGTTCCAGGTATCTGGGCGCGGTGAGTTGCACCTGGGGATCTTAATTGAAACCATGCGCCGTGAGGGCTACGAGTTTCAGGTTTCCCAGCCACAAGTGATCTACCGCGAAGTCAACGGCAAACCTTGCGAACCCTACGAATGTTTAGTGCTAGATGTCCCAGAAGAGGGTGTAGGCGGCTGCATTGAGCGCTTGGGTCAGCGCAAGGGCGAAATGCAAGATATGCAAGTTGGTGGCAATGGTCGCAGCCAGTTGGAGTTTGTAATTCCTGCTCGTGGTTTAATTGGCTTCCGGGGCGAATTCATGCGCCTGACGCGAGGTGACGGGATTATGAACCACAGCTTCCTTGACTATCGCCCGCTCATCGGGGATATTTCAGCTCGTCGTAACGGAGTGCTGATTTCCTTTGAAGAGGGAGTCGCTACCTACTACGCTCTGCAAAATGCTGAAGACCGGGGTGTGTTCTTTATTACTCCAGGTACAAAGGTTTACAGGGGGATGATTGTTGGGGAAAATAACCGTTCCCAAGATTTAGAACTCAACATCTGTAAGGCCAAACAGCTGACGAACCATCGCTCCTCGGGGGGTGAAGAGTTGGTACAACTGCAAGCGCCAGTGGATATGAGCTTGGAGCGTGCTTTAGAATATATTGGCCCAGATGAGCTGGTGGAAGTCACGCCCCAGTCGATTCGTCTGCGGAAGGTGGCAAAGAAGCTAGCAAAGCAGCGTTAAGCATCAAGCAATCTGAAGCCCGCAGGTAGAAACTTGGGGCTATACAAACAATGCCCGCCCCGTGCGGGCTATTTTTTGCTAAGTTCGACGTAAGATAAAGATCTAAAAATTAGCAATGAGCAGTGACCCAAAGTCTTTTTGGTTGAACAGCAGTGAAGTCGGTGACAAAATTAGCAGGCTGTGCCTACCAATTCTATTGAATGCCGTAACTAGTGATGAATGAGGCGGCTTGGTGAGAAGGAGACACACTTTGACAGTAAATACGTCGTGCTTACTGTCAGATAGTTTTACTTGACCAACGCCTCAGACAGCTTGGCAGAAGTCACTCACCCAGCTAAACAGCTTGAAGCAATATTTTCAAAGCTGTTTACTTTTTCATCAAGATACAGCCGAGGAATTTTTAGATGTCTACAAATCAGCAAGAAGCTCTAGCCAGCCTCAAAGTCTTGGCATTTATGGCAAAAGCAGATGGTGAATTACAGGAAGAAGAACAAATAGTCTTAAGAGAAGCTTTTAGACAATTACAGCCACCGCCAGAGGGAGTTACTTTAGAAAACCTCCTAGTAGTCAATGAGCCAATCGACCCATTGTTGGCGCAAATCACTAGTCCAGAAGCTCAAGCAGCAGTTTACGAGGCTGTTTACGCAATGGCTAAACTCAGTGAGACATCATCTCTGGCTGAGCAGCAATTCCTGGACAAAGTTCGAGCCACTTTCAAGTTGCAAGAGGAAGTCCAGTTCCCAGAAAGCATCTCGGTGGAGCAATTGCGGGCAATATCGCCACCCAACCAAGTAGAGGCAGTCACCGATACAGCCCAGCGAGATCGGGAAATTCAAGATCTCGTTTTGAACCGTTCCATCAAAACAGCAACTTTGGGGCTCAACCCGTTCCCCAGACTCCATCTAATCGCCATGCTGGCAGCCTATGTTCTGACATTTCAGATGATCCGCGATATCGGAGCTAAGTGGGGCTACCCCAGAGATCAGGATGCGCTCTTAGTTATTGGGAATATTTTTGGGGGGTTTGGTGCTTTCGCTGCGGCATTTACAGCTCGGGCGATGGTCTTTACAGTCGGACGATTTGTGCCGTTCGTAGGTAGTGCCGCCGCTGCATCGTATTGGTTTAACCAGACTTGGGGGCTGGGTCAGGCAACTAACCAGTTCTATGCTAGTAGTCGTCAAATGGATGCGGCAGCGCTGAAAAAATTCTTCCGCGAAGCTAGAAAGGAAGGAGACGCTGTCTATAAAGCAAATGCCGAGGCGATCGCCGCCCGACAAAAAGTGACGGAGCCTCAGATTGAAGCCCTCAGCGAAGACCTGAAAGCTGACAAGATCGCTCAGCAAGAGTATCAAGTTAAGATTCAAGAAATTCTGAGTGCATCTAATTCACTCGCGAGCGTGTCAAAAAAAAGTGAACCTGTCAAAAGTGCACCGACTGCCCACGAAATCAAGTTATTCCCCTCAACAGGCACTGGCACCGTAGCAGAAACTATCACCCCAGAACATCCAGGACGGGTGAGATATCAGGCAACCTACTGGCCTGCACGGTTATATCGTGACGAGCAAATAACTCTTGTCCCTAATGATAAAGTCCAGGTGGTTGGCAGGCAGGGTCTGACTCTGCTTGTCGTCCCCGTCAGCAATCAGTCTCCTTAACTTGACAATTCAGTTTGCCTTACAGGAAATTTGCATTCTACAGCTGACTTAGCAGCGATTCTTCAAGAAATTGCGCCGAAAATTTAGCCTCACGGCAAAGCTGCTGTCTCTGAGATAGCGGCTTTTAATCGCTCTAATTAAGGCTAATTCAGGACTTTTGTCAGAAAATACATTTTACTCTCAGCCTTGG
>CAZZWA010000036.1:0-2994 GCA_964657555.1 uncultured Microcoleus sp. | reverse complement strand
TTCTTCCTTATTTAAGCGCTTTGTCTTGCTAACCAATGAATCTAAAAATTGACGGGAAAACAATTTCCGACATCATCATCGGTATGTCTGATGGACTGACAGTGCCGTTTGCACTTGCCGCTGGATTAGCTGGAGCGATCGCCCAAAGCAAAGTTGTGTTGGTCGGAGGCTTGGCTGAACTGGTAGCAGGTGGAATTTCGATGGGCTTAGGTGGCTACTTGGCAGCCCAAAGTCAGCAAGATACCTATAACGCACAACTTCAGCAAGAACAGCGAGAGATTCGAGAGTGTCCCAAAGAAGAAGTTGAAGAGGTCAGGCAGATTCTAGAGACCTATGGGCTGCAAGGAGCGGTTCAGGGGATCATCTCTAATCGGCAAGGGTGGGCAAAGTTCATGATGAAAGAGGAACTGGGACTGGAGGAACCCGACCCCAAACAAGCTCTTAAGAGTGCTTTGTTTATTGGCGGCTCTTATGTAGTCGGTGGGGCAATTCCACTTGCCCCCTATGCTTTTGGTTTACCTGTTAAAACAGCATTTCATTGGAGTATTGTCACAACTTCTTTAACCTTGTTTATTTTTGGTGCAGTCAAGGGAAAGTTTACGGAGGTACCACCACTCAAAGGTGCTCTACAAACTTTTGTTGTCGGTAGCGTGGCAGCATTTGCTGCTTATGTCTTGGCTCGATTAGTAGGTTCTCATTGATCCCCTTTTACTATGCCGTTTTCTCCTGGCGGTGCTGCAAAAACCAGTCGTAGAGTGCTTGATTGTTGTATGTCTGCGTCCAGCAGTCGTGACCAGCATCCCGATACACCGTGAACTTGACATTTCCATTACAGAATTTGAGCGCATTGACCATGGCTGCGGACTCGTTCAGAGGGACGACATTATCCAGTGCGCCGTGAAATACCCACGCGGGAAGCTCTTTTAGGTTGGATGCATGTACCCGATCTCCACCACCACAGACTGGTGCTATGGCAGCAAACCGATGCGGTTGTGCTTCTGCCCAAGACCACGTTCCATAACCGCCCATGCTTAAACCAGTCAGGTAAACCTGGCTGCGATCGACATGGTAAGCACTGAGTACTTGATCTAAGAGGGTATTCAAGAGCGGTGCTGACCACTCCTGGTTTTGCGGGCATTGCGGCGAGACTGCAATAAATGGGAAGTCCGAGCGCTCCTCTACAATCTTGGCAATGCCATGCTTTTTCACGTCCTCTAAGTTAGAGCCTCGCTCACCCGATCCGTGTAGAAACAAGATTGTCGGCCATTGCTTTTGTGTTTCATAACGTTCGGGTAGGAACAGCAAGTAGTTGTAGCTACTAGGAAGACTGACGTGTTGTTGTTTCGGTTGCATAGACCTTTCGCATCGCTTCCTCGATTGTAAAGTCGTTGTTGTACAGCTTCAGTAGCAGGATATGTTTGTACTCAGCCTACTTTTTACCCTGTCCAGAAATTAGAGCAGTAAAGGTCAAAAAAGGCTGCCATTGACTCCTGCAATTGCGGAAACCATACCCATTTCATCTTGTTACGGTCTCTGTCCAAAACGCACCACTGTGTTGCAATATGCAACTTAAGTGTGTAGTAGCTTAACCAGGGTTTGCAAGTCAGGGACTTCTAGGTCAGCTTGACCGCTTGCCGACGGCGTAGCACCAAACCCTTTCTTGACGCTTCTTCTGTTGACCCAAACAGTTGATAGTCCTAGAGAACTGGCAGGAATTATGTCATGATAAATGCTTTGGGCAACGTGTAATATTTTTTCAAAAGGTAAGCCAATCGTTGCTCTTGCTAGCTCAAAGTTATGTAAAGAAGGTTTGTAGCTTTTAGCCTGTTCGGCTGTAATTACCCAGTCAAAGTTTATCTCTAAGTGCTTGGCAGTCAAAGCAAACAGGTCATCATCTATGTTGGAAATAACAGCTAGCTTAAACTTCTTTTTTAGGGCTTTTAATGATTCTATTGTGTCTGGAAATGGTTGCCATTTAGCAATGGAATTAGCTAACACATCTAATTCAACTACGTCTGGCTCAATGCCAAACCGTTTACCTAAGTTTTTGACTACCAGTCTCAGAATTTCTTTATATTTGATGTATTCGCTAGATTCTTGTTCTGTTTCGATTTCAGCAAACAGCTCTAGAATTTGCTCATCACTCAAACTGACATAATGGTCTTTGAGTAACGGTCTCATAGCCTCTAATAGACCATTTTCCCAATCAATCAGCGTCCCATAACAATCAAATGTCAACACTTCATATTTATTGAAGTCTATCATCCTGTAACCCCTCAAGCATTCAAGATTTTGCTCTTCAAGTCATCAATTCTGAATTAAAAGTAGATTTTAAAGTGATCGCGATCGCTGATTTTCTAACGTTTGCAGGTGTTTCACCAACGCTTTACCGTCTTTATTATGTTCTTTAGCAATTTGTTCAGCTTCAGATGCATTCCCTGAACAGATAGCTGCGACAAGCTGCTGATGTTGTGATGTAATATCATCTAAATCTGAATAGAGAGCATTGCACGAGGCAATATATATTCGTATTTGCTGCGCGACTATCTTATACTGCTCCTGCAATCGCCGGTGTCCTGAGAGCCGAATAATTGTTTTGTGTAACTCGAAATCTGCATCTGTTACTGCGCCTCGGCTACCATTTTGGGCAGACTCAACTAGATGCTGCATGGCAGCATTGAGTAACTTAACTTTGTCTGGTGTCATGGCTTGGGCTGCTAATTGTGCAGCTAGACCTTCCAAGCTGCTGCGTAGCGTATACAATTCCCAAGCATCTTGCGAACCTAACGTCGGGACAGCCCAGCCTTTATAGGGGAACTGCACCACCAACCCTTCATAAGTTAACTGTTGCAAAGCTGACCGAATTGTTCCTCTACTGAGATTGAGTTGTTCAGCTAGACGCACTTCTGTCAGCCGAAATCCCGGAGGAAAATGACTGCTGAGTATCTGTTCTCTGATGACACTAGCTGCCTGGTCATCGAGACTTCTGGGCAT
>CAZZWA010000035.1:8155-22377 GCA_964657555.1 uncultured Microcoleus sp. | reverse complement strand
TCTCATTGTGTCTATTGTGGTGGGATGTAAAGCCAAGGGTATGGAGAAAATACCCCATACCCAGTCTCAATATCGAACTTGGATGCTCGTTAGCGGCTCGCTCATTTGCTCAGGTCAATTAGAGAGCATCCCCCTGAGCCTGCTCTAAGCAAGCCTTGAATTTTTCACCCAGCACCTGGACGTGGGGCTCTCCTAACATCTCAAGGTGAGTGCCAGGAACATGATGGAGCTCTAATCCTCCAGCAGCTAACCCTCCCCAACCCAGTTCAGGGTCAAGAGCAGGGTTCATAAGCGCCTTGAACAGGGTGATTCGACCTGGGTAGACTTGTGGTCTGTAGTTGCCTGATGCCTGCTCGTTTGCCTTTTCGTAAGCGAAGTCTTGAAGATAGATAGGCAACGGACGACCGATACTCAAGTAAAACTTGCAGCTAATCCCCTTGATTTTTTCCTGCCAATTCCCAATTATATTCCTCAGTTTCCCTTTCACTTTCTCCAGAAGCACATTGATGTGTATGAGTCGTAACAGATCACTCCAATGAAACATCTGCTTGCGCATCGGTAGGGATTTAATGGCATCGGGACTGAATGTATCAAGCAATGCTAGCAGAGCTACCTTCTGACCCTGCATGGAAAGCTGTTGAGCCATTTCAAAAGCCACCATGCCCCCAAAAGATACACCTGCCAGAAAATAAGGGCCTTGCGGCTGGAGTGTTCGCATTTCTTTAATATAGTAAGCTGCCAAGTCTTCAACGCGGTTGGGGGGAGCCTGTTGTGGCTCGAGCAGATGTGTGGATAATCCATAAACTGGTTGCGACCGCTCCAGATAACTCACTAACGGGCGGTAAAATTCCAATCTTCTGCCCAGCACATGGATACAAAACAGAGGTGGTTGAGAACCGCCGCCTAGTTGAATAGGCACCATGGAAGGACAAGATGTTGACCATTCCGAGTGGTCTAGAAGGCTAGCCATTTGCTCCAAGGTTGGGTTTTGGAAGATCGTGGCCAACAGAAAATTTTTATGGAAGGCTTTCTCAATTGCCGCTAACAGGCGTGCAGCTAGTAGGGAATGTCCCCCCAATTCAAAGAAGTTGTCGTAGACGCCTACCTTTTCCAGTCCTAGAACCTCTGCCCAGATAGCAGCGAGCATCTCCTCAGTGGGGGTGCGGGGTGGCACAAAGCTGGTTTCTAGAGTTCTGTGAGATGATTCTGGAGTTGGTAAGGCACGACGATTTACCTTACCGTTGGGGGTCAGGGGCAGGGCATCAAGCAGCACGAAAGCAGAAGGCACCATGTACTCTGGGAGCTGCTGTTGCAGGAAGCGGCGCAGTTCACTGATTGTGGTTGCTGGCTGTGGTTGCGGTACAACGTAGGCCACTAAGCGCTGATTGCCTGGGACATCCTCTCGGGCAATCACTACCATCTCTTGGACAGCTGGGTGTTGGCTCAGCACTGCTTCAATTTCTGCTAATTCGATGCGGAAGCCGCGAATTTTAACCTGATGATCAATCCGACCCAGAAACTCAATGTTGCCATCACGAAGGTAGCGTGCTAAATCTCCGGTTTTGTATAGGCGCGCGTTCGGCTGATCGCTGAAGGGGTTGGGAATGAACTTCTGTGCACTTAGATCAGGACGGTTGAGATAACCTCGGGCCAAACCAATACCGCCGATGTGCAGTTCCCCAGGCTCACCGACCATCACAGGCTGCAACTGTGAGTCCAGAAGATAAATTTGTGTGTTGGCAATGGGACGCCCAATAGGAGCAGTTTGGCGATCGCTGCCGCGCTTACAAGTCCAGAAGGTCGTATCAATGGAAGCTTCAGTAGGACCGTAGAAATTGTGCAGGACACTATCTAAGTTCAGACGGGCAAAGAAGCGTTCTACCAGTTCAATAGGTAGAGCTTCCCCACCGCAAGTGACGTGCCTGAGGGATTTACACTCTGGCAATTCTTTTTCCTCCAGCAACACGCGGAGCATGGAGGGTACTAGGGCAATGACGGTGATCTGCTGCGCGTTTATGAGCTTGACAAGGTAAGCACTGTCCTGATGTCCACCAAGGCGGGCCAACAGCAACTGCGCTCCGAACAACAATGGCCAGAATATCTGCCAGACTGAGGGGTCAAAACTAAAAGAAATTGTCTGTAGAACTCTATCTGTGTCAGTGAGTGGAAAGGCCGTCTGCCTCCAACACAAAAGGTTACAGATGCTACGGTGTTCTATCATTACACCCTTGGGTTGCCCTGTAGAACCGGACGTGTAAATCACATAGGCCAAGTTATTGCTTGTGACATCGCTGATAGTATTCTCCTCACTCTCAAGTGAGATCGTCCCCCAGTCTGAATCCAAGCAAACTACATCCGCTCTAGACTCAGGCAATCTGGTTACCAACGTCTTCTGAGTCAACAGCACCTGTACCTCTGCATCTGACAACATTAAGGCCAAACGCTCCTGAGGATAGTCGGGGTCTAGCGGCACATAAGCTCCACCCGCCTTAAGAATACCTAGCAGTCCCACCACCATTTCTATAGAGCGCTTGACACAGAGCCCCACTAAGACTTCTGGCCCTACCCCTAGTGCTTGCAAGTGGCGCGCCAGTTGATTAGCGCGGTTGTTCAACTCTCGGTAAGTGAGCTGCTGGTCTTCCAACACCACCGCCACAGCGTCGGGCGTTCGCTCTACTTGAGCCTCAACCAACTGATGGATACACGCATCCTGGGGATAATCTGCCTGAGTCTGATGCCACTCCACCGGCAACTGCTGCCGTTGTGCGCTTAATGATGTTAAACTTTCCTGCTCAAGTTGAATTCGTGCCAATGCCAATGCTTCATGCGCATCCTTTAACTTGCTTTCATCTTTAAGTACCGTACCCAAACGCTGTAAATAAGCTTCGAGATACTTAATGCGTACTTGTGGTTCATCGCTTAAACGCTGGAGAAAAGGAAGATCTGATTCAACCATAAAGCGGATAGCTAACATAGGAATAGGGCTGCGAAGTGGACGGAAGTCAGGGTTGCGTAGTCCCGGACTTTCATTGCGCTTGTGAAATTCTCCTAGCATAAGGCCCGCCTCAACAAAGAAAGGTTTAAGTTTTTGTTGAACTTCATCAATAAGTTTGAAAGTATCCTCTAGCTGGATATCAGGAAAGATCAGTAAGAGCGCTTTGTTAAGGGCGACTTCTCCCTCTCGTGGTTCAATCTCAAGGAAGATATCTCGGTAGGATCTAACAACTTCTTCAATTTGCTCCTGTTCCAACTCTTTGGCATGAATAACTTTTAGTTGGATGGTATTTAGCTGTAGTGAGCGAGGCACAAAAGGGCAAACAGGACCAGTTCTACCTAGAGCGGGGTGAGGTTTGGCCAAAAAGTTTTTAACCCACTCTACGGTTTCAATTAAGTAAGGAATGTCTTTTTGGAGCTGTTCGACTTCATCAAGTGTATACAATTGCATTTGTTGGTCTTCAAACAGCTCTCCACCTGCAAAAAGGTCGCCATTCACCGCCGTAAGTTTTGATTGTGAATCTACAAGCATTTCTTAATCAGAGTAAGTGTGGATGTTCTGGTTAAGCACCCATCTCTCTATAGTTGAGAGATTTTCATCTGGTTAAGCACCTATCTCTCCAAACTTGAGAGATTTTTTTTTAAAGGAGTAACTAAGAATATAAATTCTAGCTTTGTTCTATAATTATCACATAGTGTACCTATAAAATTTTTGCTATTACAATAAAGATTTGATAAGGATTTAATAAAGATTTGCTAAACAAGCTGAGATGAGTAATACACTCTTGCCCTTACTGAGGTTACTGGGGGCAGAGAAGACTAAGTCCTACCGCCACACCTACAAACGATTATCTCATTCCCATTAATTTTTCACGAGCCGTCAACAAAGCACCCACGCCTGCCAGATAAACATAAATCATCTTTGATTTGAGTGATTTTTTACCTCTGGAAATGTAACATTCCTTCATGAAAAATTGCCAGTTAGATTGACAAAGTTGATCGAAAGATACGGAAATTGTTAAGGTCAAAGACCTAGCTGTGTGGTACCAACCGCTGGGAATAAAGATGGTTTCACTAGCTGATATCTTGACAGTTGTTGGTGTAGCATTAGCAAAAAGAGGATACTTTTTGAGATCCGGATCGTGATGATTTTCAATTTTGGATGTAAACTGCAAATCTTCTTTAGCATAGAGATATTTTTGTTGCTCTGGAGGAAAAAGCGTAAATTCCTTTTCCCCGTAAAGTTGATTAACAAATGTATGAACACCAAGTAAGTCGTAATGTAGGCAAGGAAATTTTCCTCCTGGTCCTCCCAGAAATACTTCTAGATCGTCTAGAGTATTTAGACCCCAAATATACTTAGTAGGGAGCAATCTATTGCCTGTTCGATTGGGCTGAGTAATACTCGGTCTTGGAGCAATATCAGGTGCTAATTCCGGAAAATAACGAATATTGAGTATACAAGGATATGGAGCAGGATTCTCCTTAGTGGAACTTCTTAAAATATCAATAAATTCACTTAGCTTGTAAGAATTGCCCGATATTTTAACTTCTCTTTCACCAAAATTTTCCTGAAAATAGTTCATTGAAAACTTCGTTGATGCTGGCCAGTTTTTTGAGATATCCGTAAGAATAACTGGTTTTCCTGGATTGCGATACTCGTTAACAAACTCACGAGGAGTAAGATTGCTCCGACGCTCTACTCGGATAGTTTCTGCTGTTGCGATCATTTTGATATCTTCTGATAAATGCACTTTAGGTTGTTTGGAAGACTTTGCCAGTGTTATTGAGGAAAACTGAGGGCAGAGGAGGCTCAGTTAGACACAACACTTATAAAGGATTACCTCGTCCCCACTAATCTTTCACGAGCAGTCAATAAAGCACCCACACCAGCCAGATAGGTATACAGCAGCTTTGATTTGAGTGAGTTGTTACCTCTAGAGATGTAACATTCATTCATAAAAAATTGCCAATTAGACTGACAAAGTTGGTCGAATGCTATGGAAATTGTTAAGGTTAAAGACCTAGCTGTGTGGTACCAACCGCAAGGAATAAAGATGGTTTCACCGGCTGATATTTTGACAGTCGTTGGTGTGGCGTTAGCAAAAAGAGGATACTTTTTGAGATCTGGCTGATGATGATTCTCAATGTCAGATTGCCAAGGGGAATCTTTTTTAGGATAGAGATACTTTTGTTGCTCTGGAGGAAAAAGCGTAAATTCCTTTTCCCCATAAAGTTGATTGATAAATGCATAAAGACCTAGATAATCATAATGCAAGTAAGGAAAATTTCCTCCCGGCCCGCCGATAAAGACTTCTAGATCTTCTAAACCATTCAAAAGCCTTTTGGGGATTAATTGACTACGGGTTCGGTCAGGTTGAGCAATACTCGGTCTTGGAGAGATATCAGGTGCTAAGTCTGAAAAATCACCGCGCACATTGAGTTTAAAAGGATAGGGAGCCGGGTTATCCTTAGTTGAATTTTTTAAGATATCAATAAATTCACTCAGTTTGTAAGCTCTGCCCGATATTTCAACTTCTCTTTCACCAAAGTTTTCTTGAAAATAATCAGGCGAAAACTTGGTCGATGCTGGCCAAATTTTTGATATATCTGTAAGAATAACTGGTTTTCCTTGATCGCGATACTCGTTGACAAACTCATGATGAGTGAGGCCACTCCGACGGTCTACTAGCATGGTTTCTATTGTTGTGCTCATCTTATTGTTTTCTGAATTTTTTACTCAATGAATTTTCTTGGGGGTGTGAGCAATATTAACAGTGCGGGCAAGTTTTTTTAGACAGTTTTTGGGAACGTTAGGTATCTAGTTAAACTTGCCCCTAAACTTACAGAAACAGTTAGTGTGATAGCACCTCTCCTACTTGCAAATATTTTCCTGGCCGTTCTGGATCTGGTATGTACCAAGCAGGCCTCCCATTAGGGTCTCGTCCCAATTTAGCATTGGGCAGCGGAGAATTACTGGGAGCAGTTGATGATTTTAACTTACTCTTTGCACCGTTTGTTTCTGCGTTGTAAGCTGCAATGGGGGGACGGGATGGTTGGGGTAAAAACTCAGCCTCTTGCATTTGGGCAATGCTTTGCTTGAACGCTTCCTTCACGAAAGCGATATCAGTATCTGAATGCGCTGTGGTCAAAAAACACGGACGATGATCCCAGATATGGACTCCCTTTTCTCGGAGCCAGTAAAATAATAGCTCCCCATAGGGCAAATCTTGTGGATAAGTGAGTTTGAAGAGTGAGCCAAAATTGTTGATTTTGAATGGTGCCTGCACTTGCTCGAAATAGGCGTTGAGTTCGGCGACAAATTTGTCTGTCTTTTCATTGAGCGATCGCTGCAATTCCGGACCACTGTGCTTCATGTGTTCGAGAACAGCTTTGGCAGCAGCTAGTGCCAGGGGATGACGTACGAAAGTACCAGCAAAGTAGGTGACACCGACTTCAGGAAATGATGTATCACCATATTGCCAGAAGCCGCCATCCAAGGCATCCATAAAATTCTGCTTTCCAGCAATTACCCCGATGGGCAACCCACCCCCGACAACTTTACCGTAAGTGGCTATATCGGCTTCAACTCCGAAATATGCCTGGGCACCACCCGGATGTATTCTGAATCCAGTGATCACTTCGTCAATAATTAGCGCAGTTCCTGATTGTTCGGTAATGCGTCGGAGCTGGTGGAGAAATTCTTTGGGCTGAAGCTCAGGACGACGGCTTTGTACTGGTTCGACCAAAATCGCTGCCAATTCACCTGCTCGGGCTTTTAAGATTTCCAGCGACTCAGGTGTGTCGTAGTCTAGAACCAACACGTTCTCGACTGCTGATGGTAATATACCGGGAGCCGCAGGCAGCGATTGCAGCTTTTTAGTGCCACGGACAATCACCTCATCGCAAATTCCATGATATGCTCCAGAAAATATGGCGATTGTACTGCGACCAGTTACAGTTCGAGCCAGTCGCATAGCTCCCAGAACTGCTTCCGAACCAGTATTACAGAATGCCACTCGGTCGAGATGAGTCAACTCACAGATCATCTGAGCCACCTCTCCTGCAAGCGGAGTCTGTGGACCGATTTCAAAGCCAAGTTTGAGCTGCGCTTCAATAGATTCGGTGATCAAAGGAGCCGAATAACCAAAGAAATTCGAGCCGAAGCCATTCGTCAAATCCACATACTCGTTATCGTCCTGATCCCAAATCTTCGAGCCAGAAGAGCGAACTGCAACAATCGGATAGACCAACTCTTTCAAAGTCCGGTTGAATCCTGAAACTGCTCGTGGGTCAGCAAGATGATGCCGATGAGACTGAGTGAAGTGCTTCGATTTTTTGGTTTTTGTAGTGTATCGGTTGATAAACGCCTCTAAATTTGACTGTTGCTGTGGCGTTAATGCACTGCCCTCAGATGTATCGATGCGTGCCGCTGCACCAAATACCTTTTTTGGCTCTTTGGATGTAGCAGGAGTACTTCCGTTGACTGCACCTGCATGATGGGAAGATGCTGATTGCTTGGGTTGTTGTGGTACATTGCCGTTTGTGGTGTGTGGCACACTGCCGTTTGTGTTGACAGTAGGAAACACTACGGACGGCTTAGAGGAAGAACCATTTAGCAGCTCGATCTGCCGAGACATAATTTGCAACTGTTGGGCAATGAGATACTCCACAGTACTGGACTGTATAGGGGATGCCACCAGCGGAGCTGGAGTCTCCTGCACAGTGGGTAGTAACACTGACGCCAGTGGCACCAATGGTGTCGGTAGCGGTTCTGGTGCGACTTCTTGAGGCGTAGCATCTACTGACAGTACCTCAGAAGGTAACTCTCGATCCATAAATTCGGCCAAAGTACCGAGAGTTGGAAAAGACTCAAGAAGCTGGCGAAATGTGACTTTGACGCTAAACTCTTTCCGCAAAGTCAGCCCTACTTGGGTCAAAGACAAAGAATCAAGACCCATTTCGAGAAATGTCATAGACTCATCAATACTTGCCAGCTCTAATCCAGAAGTTCTCTCCAAGATGTCCTTAAGTAAAGGAATGAGTCTGTACTTGCGTGATACTAGAGTTTGATTAACCATAGGGAGTTTTGAGTTTTGAGTTTTGGGCTCTTCCTGGCTCTGAGGTAAGTATGGGAACACCGTCCCTACTCCTGTGTGCTGTTTCTGGTTGGCGGGTTCAATCCAAAAGCGCTTTCGTTCAAATGGATAGGTCGGCAAGGCCACCCGATATCGATTTTCTTGTGCGTAAAAACTATTCCAGTCAATTGACACGCCAGCTAGCCAGAGTTGCCCTACTGCATTCAGCAATGCCTCCCATTCAGTTTGATTGGCTGCTGAATCCTTTAACGAGGAGATAGCCACCTGTTTTTTAAGGTCTTTGGCTTGTTTGCGAGCTAAGGTCGCAGTTGTTGTTCTAGGGCCAACTTCCAGTAGTACACGGTCTGGTTTCTGCCAAAGCTCTTGCACGCCCTCAGCAAAACGGACTGTGGCTCGTAGATGCTTTGCCCAGTACATACGATCTGTCGCCAATTCGGGTGTAATCCATGTAGCGGTCACTGTGGAGATGAACGGAATACTTGGTGGCGAGAGTTGCACTTTGCCAACACATTCGGCAAACGGCTCAATGACGGCATCCATCATGGGCGAGTGGAAGGCGTGTGACGTATGCAGATGTTTACAGATGATGCTTTCACTTTCGAGTTGTTGCTGGAGAGTAGCGATCGCCGAGCTGGCTCCAGAAACAACGCAGAGGTTGGGTGCATTAATCGCGGCGATCGCCAACTCTGAACTCAACCGCTTTTCTACCTCACCAGCTGGCAGTCGTACAGAAAGCATCGACCCCCCAGGAAGCTCTTGCATTAAGTGCCCCCGTGTAGCAACCAACATCAATGCATCCTCAAGGGAAAATACCCCAGCTAGACAGGCAGCCACAAATTCACCGATGCTGTGACCGATCATTCCTTGAGGATGTACTCCCCAACTGATCCAAAGCTGCGCTAGCGCGTATTCAATCGTAAACAGGGCTGGTTGAGTAAAGAATGTTTCGCGCAATAGCTCTGATGCTTCCCCTTCACGTGGATACAACACTTCCCGCAAATCTCGACCGAGCAGTGGTTGCAAAATTTCAACGCACCGATCCACACTCTCGCGGAACACAGATTCTTGTTGGTAGAGGTTCAAGCCCATGTTGGCATATTGCGTCCCTTGCCCCGGAAACATGAATATAACTGCTGGATCTCTCAGTTCGATGTGACGGGTTGCCACCTGTTGCGGCGGCAGCGACTCCATCACCGACAAGGCATCAGCCAGATCGCTACATGTCACAAAGCGACGATAGTTGAATGCTTTGCGACCCGTTTGCAGAGTATAAGCAACGTCAGCTAGGTTGATTTCCGGATGTTGGGTTAGATGTATGCGCAAAGCAGCCGTTGCTGCATCCAAGGCTGATTGGGTTTTGCTAGATAGCAACAATAACTGTCGCGGGCGAGACGAGCCTGATGGTTCTGCTGTCGGTGCTTCTTCAAGTACTACGTGAGCGTTGGTACCGCCGACTCCAAACGAACTCACACCAGCTCTCCGTGGAGTTATACCAGCTTTCCACTCAGATAGCTTCGTATTCACATAGAATGGGCTATTGGCAAAATCAATGGCTGGATTGGGCTTCTCGAAATGCAGACTCGGAGGTATCTGCTTGTGCTTGAGAGCCAAAGCTGTCTTGATTAGCCCCGTAACTCCAGCAGCAGCAACGAGGTGACCAAAGTTACTCTTAATTGAGCCAATAGCGCAGAATTGCTTTGCCTCAGTCTTAGTGCGAAATGCCTGTGTCAGGGCTTCAATTTCAATGGGATCTCCTAACGGGGTCGCTGTACCATGTGCTTCAATATAGGAGATCGTCTCAGGGTGCACATTGGCATAAGTCTGCGCCATGGCGATCGCTTCAGCTTGACCATTGACGCTGGGTGCAGCAAAGCTCACTTTCCCCGAACCATCATTGTTTATGGCCACTCCTCGGATAACCGCATAAATTTGGTCTTTGTCTTCCAAGGCATCTTCAAGGCGCTTAATGACGACGACACCAACACCGTTACCAAACACAGTACCTTGCGCCTGTGCATCGAAGGGTCGGCAGTGCCCGTCACCAGAAAGCATGGCACCTTCTTGGTACAAATAGCCGCTATTTTGAGGAACTGTAATAGATATCCCACCAGCCAGAGCCATGTCGCATTGATAGCTCATCAAGCTTTGGAAAGCCTGACAAATAGCTACTAATGAAGTAGAGCATGCAGTGTGTACGCTTACAGAAGGCCCAGTAAGATTCAATTTGTAGGAGACACGGGTAGCCAAATAGTCCTTTTCATTTGCCACCATTACCTGAAACTCGCCTACACGCGAGATCAAGTCTGGGCGTGTAGAGACATTATTGGCGAAATAAGTGTTGTTGCCCATGCCAGCGTACACGCCGATCAAACCGCCGAAGGACTCTGGATTGTAGCCTGCATTTTCCAGTGCTGCCCACGCCATCTCTAGAAAGATACGCTGCTGCGGGTCCATGATCTCGGCTTCACGAGGATTCACGCCAAAAAATGCTGCATCAAAGCAATCGGCGTCCTGAACAATTCCTCGGGCCTTGACGTAATTGGGATTTTTTCTAAGGATATTATCGATACCGGAGTCTAGTTCTTCATCAGTGAAAAACGTAGTTGACTCCACTCCGTTACACAAATTCTGCCATAATTCATCAGGATTAGCAGCACCAGGGAAGCGGCCCACCATACCGATAATTGCAACACCATCCGAGGCGTCATGATCCTGTAAGTTCATAGTCTGTAACAATTATCCTATCGTGTTCTGATGGATTGTTTGCGACGGTCAAATGCCGCCTTCTGCCGTTGGGCACGCTCTTGATGCTTGTCAGAAGACGGGCGATCGCTGCGACCAACGCTCAGGTAATTTGCCAATTCACTGATCGTTGGATGTTGGAACAATTTGACAACAGGAAACTCTATTTCAAGTTTCTGCTGCACCTGCAAGACCATCTGGAGTGTCAGGAGTGAATTTCCACCAAGTTCAAAAAAATTGTCATAAATACCGACTTGGTCGAGCTTTAAGAGACTAGACCAGAGGTTGGCAAGGAAGCACTCTAACTCACTCTTTGGTGCTACATAGGCCTGTTCCAGTTGAGGTCGTTGCGAGTCTGGTGCTGGAAGAGCACGGCGGTCGATTTTCCCGCTTGGCGTCTGTGGCATAGCTGCAACAGTGATGAAAATCGCAGGAATCATGTAATCGGGGAGCTTGTCGAGCAGATAACGGCGCAGCTCGGTCGTCACCAATTGTTGCCCCTCCTTAGCAACTAGATACGCTACCAACCGTTTATCTCCTGGCTCATCTTCGCGCACCATCACGACTGCCTGCTTGAGACCTGGATGCGTCCCTAGTACCGTCTCAATTTCCCCTAACTCGATGCGAAATCCGCGAATTTTGACCTGATTGTCTATGCGCCCGAGGTACTCAATATTGCCATCACTTAAGTAGCGAGCGACATCGCCAGTTTTGTAAAGACGAGACGAATGAGAGTTTTGCGTGAAGGGATTGGGGATAAATTTCTCTTCAGTTAGCTCCGGGCGGTTGAGATAGCCCCGTGCCAATCCCATACCACTGATGTACAGTTCTCCTGGTACACCGACTGGTACAGGTTGCAGATGATGATTTAAAAGATATATCTGAGTATTGGCAATGGGACGACCAATAGGGGGAAGAGCTGGCCAATCACTTGGTGAACCTGTTAGGGTGAAGGCTGTGACGACATGGCTTTCGGAAGGGCCATATTGATTGTGCAGGGTGCAATTTTCTAGCTGGTTAAATAGGCTGGTAATATAATGGTTTGTCTGCAACTGTTCGCCTGCTGTAACGATTTCGCGAAGAGTCACAGGGATCAAACCGTTAAGAGCAACAGCTTCAGCTAAATGCTGTAGAGCTATGAAAGGCAGAAACAGTCTTTCAATCTTCTGATTGTAGATAAACTGTAGTAAGCTTGCAGCATCTAGTCGCAATTCCTCTGAGATTAAAACTAGTGTGCCGCCAGCACACCAGGTAGAGAACATCTCCTGAAAGGAGACATCGAAGCTAAGAGAAGCAAATTGTAACGTTCTGGCTTGGCTTGTCAGGGTTGAGTTTTGCAGTTGCCATAAAATCAGGTTCGAGAGGGCACGGTGCGTCAGAGTGACTCCCTTAGGTCTGCCAGTAGAACCGGAGGTGTAGATTGCATAGGTCAAGTTATCCAAGGTGACGCTGCTTTCTGGGTTAGCTTGGCTATTGTGGCTGATAATTGCTTCCCAGTCTGTATCTAGGCAAACTACACGCGCTTGATGCTCGGGCAAACCCTGGACTAGCTGAGCCTGAGTCAGTACGACTGGAGCCTGGGTATCGGCCAGCATGAATGCTAACCGTTCTTTTGGGTAGGCTGGGTCTAAAGGCACGTAAGCTCCGCCCGCTTTGAGCACGCCTAATATGGCGATCGCCATATCCAGAGAACGAGTTAAATTAATGGCCACCAAGACATCCGGCTTCACTCCAATCTGTTGCAAATGATGCGCCAGTTGATTGGCTCGGCAATTGAGTTGTTGGTAGGTCAGTTGCTGATCTTGAGGGTGCTTGGGCGCGCCAAAGACTACAGCAACCGAGTCAGGCGTTTGTTCTACCTGGGCTTCAAACAATTGGTGAATGCAGTTATCCTGCGGATAATTCACCTGAGTATCATTCCACTCCACTAACAATTGCTGCTGCTGTGCTGCTGTTAATAGAGGCAACTCCGTAAGACACTGATGAGGATTTGCCGTCATGCCTTCCAGCAAAGTGACAAGCTGCTCTAGCATCTGAGTTATTGTTGGCGGCGAGAAGCGCTGTTGGTCGTACTCAATCTTCAGTAATAACTGTGCCCCAGCAGACAGAGAAACTACCAGAGGGAAGCTGGTTTGTTCCCCAAGCTGAAATCGGTTCTCCTGGTCGCTACCCTGCACTTGCCAAGCAGAATGCATCTGGTCATTCTCAAAAAATAACGGACTCTCAAACAATGGTGTGTCACTAGGGATATCACTCCCTTCTTGAGCCTGAGTCAGTAGTGTCTGTTCGCACTCTTGCAAGACAAGCCATTGAGCATGGAGTTCTTTTAGCCAAGGCAGCAGTGGCAGCTCAGAAGACACGCATAACCTGATCGGTAAGACGTTGAGCAAGTGTCCTCTCATCGACTCCATTCCTGACAAAGCCGACTGATTACATGCTCTTGTGACTCCAAATACCACATCTGACTCGCCACTGTAGCGGTGCAAGAGTAAAGCCCACGCCCCCTGTACAAGGGTCATGAGTGTTAATTCATATTCTTGGGCAAGAGACTTTAACTCTATGGTCGCTGTCTGGGATAGTTGAATCTGTTTTTCTGCATGACTATAAGGCTGGTCACGCCCTCCAGCCGCAGCCCTATCTATAACTAAAGATGTGGTAGCAGTGAAACCACTGAGGGCAATACAACTAAAATCTTCCGGCTCTGAATGGAAAACTTTTAAACCCATACCAGCACCTGTGTTCAACATAGCGGCTCCTTGATGAATTAATTATCCAACTGATTACGCCAGAAATCCTACAGTGCAATTACTAGATACTGGCGAATCTCATTACCGTGAAATTATCTACCAATATCTTGAAAATACAAATTTTCATAAAAAACGGCAATCCAATAACATTTAATTGGCATGTATATCATGATTTCTTTATTAAAGATTATCGAGAAAAAGCTGAAAGAAGTCAAGCGCTTGCTGAATATACCCATCATCGTTGATAACACGTCAAAATAGCTTGCTTTATAGAGAGTACAAAAATTCTCCTGTCCTTTGCTATCAAACGCTTTGAGTTTTTTTTGGGAGATGTATAGCACCTGTATTCAAGATAATGATTCATAAAGGAATCATTATCTTGAATACCTGCTTGAGAAAGCATACAGAGTCATTACGGGACACTAACAAACATTGTCTCCGTAAAATCTATGAAACCTCTCTATAGCATTGATCGGTCTTGATATAAATTAGCAAACGAGCACAGCAGAACCAATAAATTCTGGTCAAAATAAACTTTAAAGAAGCAATTTAAGGATTGCAAATATCAAGTTTGATCTTGGCTGATTTTAGCACTCCATATAAAAAGTATAGTGATAAAGAAGATAGATTTTATAAAGTT
>CAZZWA010000035.1:1283-8055 GCA_964657555.1 uncultured Microcoleus sp. | reverse complement strand
CCTACCCCTAATTTTGATTACTTTTTTTCATGGCTCATTATTAATTGCAAGAAACTTAAAACCCACTTTCCATACTCTCCACTGTCACAATCGGTTTTTGCGGAAGTTTGGGGACTTAATTGATCACTTTTTATACAATGAAGTGGAGAACTGGATTGGCGATCGCCAGTCCAACTTTGCGAAACTCCCAAAACTTGTAGTGTGACACCCTTCGGCAGGCTCAGGGCAACGCTTCAGAGTGCGGAATGTGGGTTAAAAGAGAATTACTGGCCTGAAGTTGAATGAGTTCTCAAATCCTTCGGTCTCCCGCGTTTATCTTTTGAGAATAGTTTAATTCTGCTTTCAAATAATCGAGCTAAAGCCTTTCAGCATCGCTGCGCTAACAGACTTCGGATTTTCGGACTTTAACTCATCTATTAATACTGAACCGACTTAGTTGTGAACTTCTCCGGCGCGACAATCCTCTAACCAAGTGCGAATGGCTTGGCCAATAACGCTATTACTACTTTCTCTTGGTGGTGCGGGGGGGGCTTTTGCTGGGTAAGAACCAATTTGGGAAAACATTGTCACCAGCCGCCAACCATCAGGTGTCTGAGTTAAAAACAGCCAGTGGTATTGCTGTAATTCAATAGCATTATTAGTTGTATAGCTCCGCTCCAATGTGGTCAGAAATACCTGTTGAGGATCTTCAGGTCTAGTAGACCCAGTAGATGGGATATAGGGGCCAGGGCCCAGGGTGAGTGGCTTAAATTCTGGATGCCCTGCCAAAATAACGGAAGTAGAGAAACCAGATATTTTGGTTCGAGAGCGAGCGCGTTGAATCGCACGGTTAGTATAGTTGGGAAGATCTCGGATAAGTAGCGCGGTTAAGGTTTCTACATCCTTTGGGCAACTTCGGCGTTGTACTTGGGGTTTGAAAGTTGAGGGTTTGGGTCTAGATGTTGGCAGTTGGCTGATTTCTGTAAGTGCGGTACCCCCATACTCATCTTGTAAGTGTGGCGTTCCCGTACTTGTACTGAGTAAATGTGAGTTGAACAAAGTATTCTGACTCAGCGCAGGTATCTGAGCGCTCAACACCAATAGAGTGCTGGCAATGAGTGCTCTTGAGGATTGGTTCATGAAACAGCTGTTAGCTCGTGGCAAATTTGCGCCCAGGCAGCAGATGGGTCAATGGCAGTAGTGATGGGACGACCAATAACAAGGTAATCAGCTCCTGCTTTGAGAGCTTGAGCTGGGGTAAGAGATCGCCTTTGATCACCCAGTGAGGCCCATGTCGGTCGCACACCCGGACAAACAAGGAGAAAGTCATCGCCGCAAGTCTGCCGCAGCTGTTCCACTTCTTGAGGAGAACAGACTGCTCCATGACAACCAGCATCTCTGGCTAACAGCGCCATTTGCATGGTGTACTCTGGCAGTTCTAGAGGAATTTTTAAATCAAAAGCTAAATCTCGTGACGAGAGACTCGTCAGCAGCGTAATCGCAATTAACTTTGGGGGAGGAACGCCAACAGCCTCTGCACCCTCCTGTATTGCTACCTGAGCTGCTTGTAGAGCCGAGCGACCGGCAGTGGCGTGGATGGTAAGTAAATCAACTCCGTAACGAGCTGCGCTTCGGCAAGCACCAGCAACAGTATTGGGAATGTCGTGAAACTTCAAATCCAGAAAAATGCGCTTTTGGCGGTCTTTTAAGGTGTAAAGAATCTCAGTACCAGTGCTAACAAATAGCTCTAACCCTACTTTCCAGAAAGTGACCTCAGGCAGTTGTTCGAGCAGAGCGATTGCTGCCGCCTCTGTGGGCACGTCTAAGGGAACAACGATCCGCTCTGCAACTGACAATTCGGTGGCTTGTGTCCCGGTCAAAGATTTTCTCTGCCCCAATTAATAGACTCGATTGGTCAATGCACTCACTATTCGATCAACTACCTTACCTTACTAAGCGGACAAAGCGCTTCTTCCCAACACTCAAAGTGCGTCCTTCTAACTCGGCAGGTGTCTCGAAGGCTAAATCAACTTGGTCAATGCGATCGCCATTTAGCTTAACTGCTCCCCCTTCAATTTGTCGCCGTGCTTCTCCAGTAGTTTTGCATAAATCACTAGCCTTGAGAATATAGGCTAACTTAGCCGGAAAATTCTGTACTTTAGCTAGGGAAAATTCCGGAACTGCATCAGTTTGCGTCTTCCCTCCTCCAACCAGCTCCTGCGCTGCGGATTGAGCCTTGAGAGCTGCTTCCTTGCCGTGGTACTGGCTGACAATATCCAAAGCCAGCAGTTTCTGGCGCTCCCGTGGATTTTCAGGCAGTTGGTTTAGAGGCAGATTCGTCAGCAGTTCAAAATATCGCTCTACCAATGGCTCATTCTTTTCGCCGCTGGAACGATCTGGAATCTTTTCCAACTTCGAGTACATTGTCAGTGGGTCTTCCAATAGCCCCACATAATTATTCAGCGACTTGGACATTTTCTGGCTGCCATCTGTCCCCAGCAAAATTGGCAGTAGCAGACCAAACTGAGGCGGTTGACCGAAATGCCGTTGCAGATCTCGCCCAACGGCAATATTAAATTTCTGATCGGTACCCCCCAACTCCACATCAGCGTTCACGGCAACGGAATCATAACCCTGCATTAACGGGTAGAGGAACTCATGCAGGTAAACCGGGTTGCCCTTTTCGTAGCGCTCAGAGAAACCCTCCTTTGCCAGCATCTGGCCTACCGTCATGGTCGAGAGTAACTCCATAATCTTGGACAAATCCAGTGAGGAAAGCCACTCGGAGTTATAACGCACTTCCAAGCGGCCTGGTGTCTCAAAATCCAGAATGGGACGCACTTGGTCAAGATAGTTTTTAGCATTCTGGGTGACGTCTGCTAGTGTCAGTTGGCGACGCACCTCAGATTTGCCGGTAGGATCACCGATGCGAGCGGTAAAATCACCAATAATCAGAACAGCTGTATGACCAGCATCTTGAAACGCTCGCAGCTTGCGCACTGGGATACTGTGACCCAAGTGGAGATCGGCACCAGTGGGGTCAATGCCCAACTTGATCCGCAACGGTCGGTCACTTTTGGCTATTCGTTGAGCTAGATTCTCATTAGGGTCTTCAGAATCGGGTTGGTCGGGAAAAATTTCGATATCTCCCCGGTACAACCAAGCAAGGCTCTGAAGTATCTTTGAGGATGAACTAACAGTCATAGTCTGGCAAAATTCAGGTGGGTCGAGTTAACTCACTTAACTTGTGAGTCAGGCAAATCTAGGTGCAGCAATACTAATATAATTTGCCAAAAAGCCAAAATACTTGTTCTAGATTGACAAACCCTTATCACAGGATGTATTTGTACTATGCTGCGATCGCTTCTTGAATTTATGTTCCTGTCTGCCTGTTTTGACGATAGGTATAGCACTATACTAAAAAATAAAAATTGTCTACAATCCTGCTTGTTTAGCCAATATCTGTAATTCTAATAAAGAGTTATAATCTGCTGTCCCCAATCTAGTTCAGCTTTTTAGTGAGGAAGTGAATCGTTGTGTCGTCTAGCACTATTGACCGCAAACATCCGAGAAGCTCAGCACCAATTCTTCAGTTTGTGCAAGGAGTTGGTAAGGTAACGGGCGGAACCGTCCTCGGTATTACCATGCTGACTAGCTCGGTGATTGCTGGAGGACTGGTTGGTTTAGCGATTAGCTTCCGCAACTTGCCAGATGTTCGCGTCCTCCGCTCTTACGCTCCCACAGAAACAACTTACATTTACGATATCAAGGGCAGGCTGCTTGCCAGTCTACACGGAGAAGCCAATCGCGAAGTTGTACCTCTTAACAAAATTTCCCCTCACCTCAAGCGAGCAGTTATTGCGATTGAAGATAGCCACTTTTATCTTCACAACGGCATTAACCCCAACAGCGTTGGTCGCGCCTTTAAAGCGAACTGGGAGCGTGGATCGGTTGTGGAAGGTGGCTCGACTCTCACCATGCAGCTGGTGAAAAATCTCTTTCTCTCTCAAAAGCGCATGTTTAGCCGCAAGGTCGCAGAGGCTGTGCTGGCGATCCGGTTGGAGCAAATCTTTAAAAAAGATCAGATTTTAGAAATGTACCTCAATCAGGTGTATTGGGGCCACAATAATTATGGTGTGCAAACGGCAGCCCAGAGCTACTTTGGCAAGAAAGCTGCTGATTTAAACTTGGCAGAGTCTGCCATGATGGCAGGGCTCATTCAGGCTCCGGAAGACTACAGTCCTTTTATTAACTACGCTAGGGCTAAAGAGCGACAGGCACAGGTTCTGGCTCGCATGCGAGACCTAGGATGGATCACAGAAAAAGAGGAAATAGCTGCCAAAAAGCAATCTATTAACCTAGGCCAGCTAAGTTCGTGGAAGGGTAGTGAAATTCCTTACATCACAGAAGCTGTTGTTCAGGAATTGAATGAGCGCTTTGGGCGAGATGCAGTGTTAAAGGGGGGGATGCGAGTCCAAACGACCGTAGACAAGAAATTCCAGGATATGGCGCAAGAGGTAGTGGATGAGGGCCATAGAAGACTTGTTTCCTACGGTGTTAATGCCAACCAGGTGGCTTTGGCTGCGGTCGATCCTCGTACCCATTTTGTCAAAGCCCTAGTGGGTGGAGTCGATTACAAAAAAAGCCAGTTCAATATTGCTCTCCAAGGACGGCGTCAGCCAGGATCTTCTTTTAAGCCGTTTGTCTACTACACTGCTTTCGCCTCTGGAAAGTTTACGCCGGATTCCTGGGTTTACGATGGCCCTGTGAGTTATCGCGATGGTGGTGGCTATTACACGCCAAAAAACTACGGTGGTGGTTACTCTGGTGGTATGAGTATTCGCGAGGCATTACGAGTATCCCAAAATGTTCCAGCTGTGGTCGTTGGCAAAAAAGTGGGGCTGGATAAGGTAATTGAAACTTGCCGGACTTTGGGGATCAAAAGTCCAATTGAGCCTGTTGTTTCCTTACCCTTGGGAGCAATTGGTGTAACGCCTTTGGAGATGGCAGGAGCTTTTGCCACCTTTGCTAGTAACGGTTGGTATTCTGATACCACAATTGTTGCCCGTGTTACAGATAGTAGCGGCAATGTATTGCTAGACAATACACCTACCCCTAGGTTAGTTCTCGACCCTTGGGCTACAGCTTCCCTCACTAATGTATTGGAGGGGGTAATTAATAACGGCACTGGCAAGCACGCACAGCTAAGTCGCCCAGCAGCTGGGAAGACAGGTACGACATCCTCAGAGCGGGATATCTGGTTTGTCGGCTATGTGCCGCAGTTAGCAGCTGCCGTTTGGGTTGGCAACGATAAGTATCAATCTGTTGGCTATGGTGCTACCGGAGGCGTCTACGTCGCTCCCATTTGGCACGATTTTATGAACAAGGCTTTGGATGGGGTGCCAGTGGAATATTTCCCATCTCCTGCCAAATTTGAGCGTCCTTAAGCAATCGTGGATTTTGGATTGGTGACTGCTAATGAGTCTCCTGAGCTTTGGGCTTTGCTATAACCCATTTACAAATTTTTAAATAAAAAATGCCCTCATAGCTCCCCTTTGGAGGAACTTTAAAAAAGTTTCTTAATCCAAAATTAGAAATCCAAAATCCAAAATTCTTATGGTTGTTTCTTCAGCTCTGACTTCATCCGCTCTAAGGTTAGATTCATCTGTTCGAACATTTGATTGGGAGTAATGCCAAATTGACCCAACTGAGTACTGAGTTGTTGTACGGTCATCTGCGCCATAAAGTCATCAGACAACTCGAAGCGCTTCATAAAAATGCGATAACGCTCCATCATAGCTTCCATTTGCTCAATGAAAAGCTTTTTACCTTCTCGGTCAAATTTGCCATAGGAGCTACCTATTTGAAGCAGAGATTGATAATCTTCAAATAGCTGCTTTGCTTCTTGCTGAACAATTTCTGAATCAAAAAATCCCATAATTTTCCCGTCTTCCCATCAACATGAATTCTCACCCGGAAGTGGAGTTCTGTTACTATCTCAGTATCATTTTAGTGCAGCAGGTAAGTTTATATTCCAGTCGATTCTATTCGGTTTTCCGTATTAGCGGCGATCGCGTTCTAAATCGTTAATCAATTTTTCCCAATACCAGTTCTCTGACCGACCGGGATTTCGACGCTTGGCTTGAGCTAATAACCTTTGGATCGCACCTCGATCGCCATTCAACAGTCTCAGCAGGTGCCGCTGCGTCTGTCGGTTGGGCTGGGTGCTCTGAGTGGGGCTGGTTCTGTTGGCAGACGATGGCGGGTGGCTAAACTGCCATAGAAGAATGAAGAAAAGCAGGATAAGGACAATGGCGATCGCCAATCCGACTGTCCAAGGAGGCATCTATATCACTTAGTTACCACTGATTCAATATGATAAAGATAGTGGTTGTGCTAGAGTTCCCGTCAGTATGTCAAGCAAGCTGAAAAGTCGAAGAATTGCCACAGTTCTGGCGTTGACTGGGGCGGTAATCCCTATTTCAGGACTCCACAAGTTTTATTTGGGACAACCACTGTGGGGTATTATCTATCTGCTGCTTTCGTGGACGCCTATTCCTCATGTCGCCAGTGCTATTGAGGCGGTTTGGTATCTAGCACAAGACGGAGATGGATTTGACCGTAATTTTAATCTCGGTGTGAAACAGCCGGTCTCACCCGGACAAACTCCTGTAGATGCCGTTGACCCAACTCAGGTGAAGGCGATCGCCGAAGCCTTGCGCCAATTGGAAGAGTTGCGGCAAGAGGGGCTGATCTCGGAATATGAATTTGAACAAAAGCGCCGACAATGGCT
>CAZZWA010000035.1:0-1183 GCA_964657555.1 uncultured Microcoleus sp. | reverse complement strand
GTACTTGCAGGGTAGCCAACAAGGTGCTATTTCTGAAGAGATTGGGTGGAAGGTAAGGTGAGCGACTGCCAACCGATTGCTCATCCTTGGCAAATTTATATGGCAACGCTCACCCTACAGCCAAATTAATCAGAGGCACTGGGCTTTACTTTTTACTGGGTTTTGCTTTAGCACCTGGCCTTTCTTGATAGCGCTTATCCCGATCTCGACGACGGCGATCGCGCCAATCTACGGCAGTCAGATAAAAGATGCCCCCAGTGACTAAAACTAAGAGCCCAAATGCAGATAAAACGAGTACATTCAGGATGGAAGTTTCCACAGTGCTTCTAGAAACCGTTGCGACCCCAAATTACCATTGCAATCGACCAAGTGAACACAACCAGAACTGAAACCCAACCTAACGACAGAATATCCATATCTGTATGTAAAGACTCATGATGTAAATGACTTCAAACCCTATGATAGTTCAATCGGAGGCACCTATGGTTGATGCATTAGAGCGAATAGAGTCTCTCAAAGCAGGAACCCTAGCAGCTTTGTCCGTTTTTCTAACTTATGGCATTGCTACACTGGGCAATAATCTGGTGCTGACACAGTTTGTAGAGACACCAAATTTGGCGTCGCTACTGCAAGTCACGATCGGTCTGAACCTGCTTGTAAGTGGAGGGATTGCATGGCTGAGTGGCTTTCTGTTCGGTGTTACCTACCGTTACATTATTCGGGAAGACAGCAACCAGCATCTTAAGGCTGGAGCAGTGTTAGCCTTTGGGTTAGTGCGAGGATTGGCACAAGTCGAGGTGGGGCTAAATTTTCCCGATGCCTTTTGGTCGTTTGCAGTCCTAGGCGTAGAGAGTATTTTGTTGTTTGTCAGTGCTCGTCTCACCCTCGACTGGGCTCTCGATCACAGATGGGTCAAACGTTTCAAGCTACGCTAAATTCATTACTTACGAGCCACCATAACTAGCCAGGATTGAGCTGCACAGGGCAAACCAGGAGGACGGTAGTAGTGGTGGAGAATTTCAAATCCAGTTTGTTCTAGACAGGGAGCTAAAGTTTCGTACTCCCAACCTGTAACATAGCGATACCCGTTAGAACTGGCAATATAACCCTCGCCTTGTCCACGGCCCATTGACATCAAAATTGCCCCACCAAGAACAAGCGATCGCCAACATGCCTGCAAAAC
>CAZZWA010000034.1:4405-23091 GCA_964657555.1 uncultured Microcoleus sp. | reverse complement strand
CCCCTGACTATCTATTTTGCAAAATTTTCAGGGTTTGGTAAGGAATACATTAATTCTCGCGGCTAGGCAGAGATGGTCAAAACTGAAAGTTAACATTGTTCATTTTTTATATGTAGCTCCAATTATGAGTAATATCTACTCATAATTTTATATTTTTTAGAGATGGCTGTTGTAAAACAATTGAGGAATTGATTTTGATTGCGGAAACCCGGATGATGGCGTGTAGATTGCTCATCTGCCTTTTCACCAATAACAAGTCAGGGAGGCAATGCCACTCCTGTTTGATAACTTGGGTATTGGAGATGTGAGCTTTTAACTAAACCGTGCAATTACTCAAAGACTCAGATCGGTTGTGAGTGCTAGTGAAGAACGAGTACACATTTATCAAGGTTATTGATGACAAACGAAAAACTACTCGAAATTGTTGCACAAGCAGCCAAGCAAGGGGTAACGGCGCTTAACCTTTCAGGAAAGAAACTGAAGACGTTTCCCAGATAAATCGGTCAGATTACCAATCTGATCTTGCTAGATATCAGCGACAATCAACTGATGGCACTGCCCCAATAAATTGGTAATCTTACTAATTTAACCGAGCTATTTCTCAGCAATAATCAACTAAAGGTGCTACCCAGGGGGATGTTAGTCGATGTTGAGGCGTTTACTCTTTCCTGGCTCTAGAAAGGTGATGAGTTTATCATACTCTCCTTCACCCAAAGAACAGCTGAACCAAACATTGTTGTCTTGCTCTGGTTTAGCGCGACGCTGATAGATTCGCTCCCCCCAACGCACAACATCGGGGAGTCCATCTTGATCGCGACGCAAGACAGCAGCCCCAATAGATGACCACTCAAACGATTTAAATTCATTTATAGTTCGTATATAACGAGAGCCATTCTTAGCAGGGGTGGCGTCAGCCTGATTTTCGAGCGCGATCGCTATTCGTTCTAGTAGGTGATTCTGTGTTTCTAGTTGCTGATGGATAGCTAAGAGCCCGTTAATCACTCGGTTCTCGAAGTTTACCTTAGTAGCGTTGGGAGGTGCTTGAGTCATGGCGTGAGGATAAAATGACACACTTGTTAAAGGGCGATCGCATTAACTCTTATTAGTACTAGAACTTTTTGAGCAGCAAAGTGTTGAGCGAGCTTGCTTAGCTGACATCTTGCATCATTCTCAAAAAGCCAGATATCCTACCCGAAACTCAAGTTCCGGGCTAACAGCTTAAGTCCATTTACATAGACTGAAATATTTTCTCAGTCCTCTTAAGAGGACTTTAGCTTAAGCTACGCGATTTAAATAGCAATCGGACTGATAAGTGGGTGGACATGATGAAACTGAAGATCTAGCGTAGGTTGGGAGTTCGGCGAGGGCGGTTACTGAGCTTGCCGTAGCGGAGCTGCCGCAGGCTTAGGGCACTCGAGCCGTTGAGGCACGAAACCCAACATTGGCACATGTTTGATGGGTAGCGAAAAGTGCGCGAATTGATAGACGCGGGCTTTGCCCAAGTCCCGCGCACCTTTTCAAGAGAACGCTATCGCTCTACCCATCCTACAAATAATCAGATCGACCTACTTAGGGCAGGTGCAAGATCTAAGTTAGCAAACAATCAGTTGACAAGATTTTTCTTCCGACTAAAAATTGCTATTATCACTTTACCTAAGCGATACCATAAAGAAAACCGCAGATATACACAGAAAAATGCTCATGTACTGCATTTATCTGCGTATATTTATCTTGACGTTGTATGAAATACTAGTCTTTGAGAGTTCTTCTGGAAGTTTTAGAGTCATGAGCGATCGCCTTTAGGTTAGTACTTCCCAACTTGAGGGCAAATTTTCCTGAATTGAACTCACATCAATGTAAAAATTGCAGATTTTTTCTCACAATAATGTGACTAGTGGCGTGAGAGCAACCCACAGCCAAGCTTGTTGCTCAGACAGGTTACAACCATTGATATTTCGCTTTAGCAATTATGTGGCTGGGTTTAACTGAAGAATTCAACTGGGTGTAGTCAAAACAAGTTGCTGGCGATGACATGAGAACGCGGGAATCTTGAAGTAAGAAGTTTTTTCGGGTTTTCTATTGCACAATATATAATGCACAATAGTAATGCAATACACAAAATGGAATTTTTTTCTGTAACTGTTTATTCTGCGCTTTTGAGGCGCGGTTATTATACTTCAAATAGAGTTTGTCAAAAACGGCAAACACTACCAACCACCATCAATTACTACTTAGACTGACCGAAACTCCCGTTACCAGCGGGGGTTTTTTATTTTTTCGGAAAGTAGAAGGTTTTTCTCAAAGGGATCTGCCTTTAGATAGATGACTATAAGCCTCCATTTTTAGTCGTGCAAGCAAAATAAAAATTTGTCCTGAGAGAAGCAGTCTGCTCTTCGGAGCGGTAGATCAGCGTCGTGTGGAACAAAACGCCCTTGTTTGAAACCCCTACTTTTAATATGAGGTTCCCTCCTGCCTGCTTCAGAAAATCTACAAAATTCAACACTGATATTAGCTAAGCACACCAGTAAATCTATGCTAGCCCCTAGAGGTTCAGCACACAATCTTGGGTGATAACGTAAATACAGATTTCAAAACGTATGGATCGTATCAATAAATATGTAGTTCCGCTCTTAAGCGGGGTAATTCTCCTTTGTTTGACTAGTTATGCTTCCACCCTCACCAACCGCAAAGGTGACAAACTTGCCTCTTTCTCTCCTCTGACTCCCAACCAACCGACTCAGCCCAACACTCAAACACAAGTTGCCAGTAGGCTTTTAAATGCTGCTAACAGCATGCAAACGGCTTTAAACCCCTCTCCCACGCCTACCCTGATCTCCCAAAAAACAGTCACTATCTACCGACCGGACAGTCAGTGTCAGACTCTAGTACCAGAAAAAGTGGCCCTGCCGAGTGTAAGCACTTTACAAGCTGCGGTTGGCAAAGTGTTGGAGCAGCGAAATAGCACCGACTTTAACGTGGCTGGATATCGCGTCAGCGTCAATCCAAAAAGTAGTGTCGCCACGGTCGATATGCGCATAGCACCAACTTCCCTGCGGAAATTTGTTTCTCTATCTACCTGCGAACAGTTGGCTCTGTTTGGTAGCCTCCGAAAAACCCTTACCAGTAATCAAGGGTTTAAGATTAAAAACGTTCGCTTCACTGAGCAGGGTCAAGAAATTTTTCTCTAAGGCTTGGAGATAGCTGGGCAGTTTCTCAAATACCACCGCCAAGGTAAATCTGTACCTTGCGATAAGCCAATTCTAGTCGTTTGGACGAGGTCGGATTGAAACTGCAACTGACGATGCTCTAACCATAGAGGTTGACCGAGTTGTAGAGCTTGAGCATTTAGGCTACGATTAATTTGCAGAACTTCACAGAGCTTGCCTGGACCGGCGGCAAGGCGATGGGGTTTTGAGGCTAAGCGCTGGTCAATCCAGGTGGGTAGGGACTCCAGTTGCAAGGCACGAATTAGAACTGCACTGGGGACGCCATCTTCGTCAGTGACGATATTGAGGCAGTGGTACAGACCATAGATGAGATAAACATAAATGAATCCAGCTGGCCCAAACATGACTTCGTTGCGCAGTGTGCGTCGTCGGTAGGCATGACAGGCTGGGTCACTGGTCCCGTAGGCTTCTGTTTCCACAATTACTCCCCGGATAATTTGTCCATCTGGTAGCTGCCGCACCAGCATACAACCAATTAAGTCTGGTGCTACTTCAGTGGATGGACGCTCCAGCCAAGAAGATTTTATCGGTTCCCTACCAGAATCCCTCTGGATCTCTGATTTCGTTGAGGAGGGTGTCAAAATTTGAGTAGATTTGATAACATTCATAAAAAAGTTCGCCAGTGTGGAAACTCACTCTTTTTAAGGGTGGAAGGAAACACTACTCAGTGATTTTAGTCACTATCAAAGGTGTTACAATTTCCAAAGACACTATAACTTTCAAAGACAAGTAAAACTCCTACTGATGGGACATCTCGGTTAAATGGAATCCAATCGAAAGAAACGGATCGGTATTTAAAAATACTCCAGACTCAGCCCTCAGTAGTAAAAAACTTTGAAACGAGTGCTCAAAAAAACTCAAATGTATACTTAATGGTGCTTAGCACCGGAGAGAGTAGAGGCAATTGACACCGCCTTGAGGACTGCTGTTATATTCGCCCAAGCAGTATGACAATATGGTTGTTACGCATCTTTTGATGTCTCTAAAGAATCCCATCGGCGTCTAGCTGTGGGTGTGTCAACAGTAAATATACTCTAGGGTTACTTCAAAGCCCTAAAAATATATGGATGTCAAGTTGATTCTAGCGATACTAACACTTCTTTTTACCGTATCGTGCCTGTTCTTCGGTACCAAGAATGGATTTTACGATTCGGACAACTATCACGGGAACGGCTCAGCCCATTGAAATTGATTTGGGGTTCTAGATCCAATCTAGAATCTAAAATCGAATGATGAGTAAACCCCCTCCAGCATCCGCTCTACCCAATGAAGAGCTATTTTGTTTCGCATATGGCGCAGGTCATGGCGATGAAGGGGTGTGCTTATTGGTGCAGATGGGGCCGCACCGCATTCTCTTAGACTGCGGGCTAGCAGATATTTCCTCGTTGCAGGTTGATGGTAAACCACCAGCGGATCTGGTGCTGACAAGTCACGCGCATCCAGATCATGCCAAGGGTCTGCTAGCTCTGCATCAGGCTTTCCCACAGTTGCCAGTCTATGCCAGTGAGGTGACAACCCAGTTGTTACCTCTAAACTGGCCTCATCTAGCCGACAAAGATCTTCCTCAATTCTGCTGTGCTCTGCCTTTGCGCTCGCCAGTTGAATTCCAAGATGGACTGTGTGCGGAACTTTTTCCCGCAGGGCATCTGCCAGGGGCTACCGCCATCCTGTTGACTTACACGGCCTCCTCTCGGTCTTATTCACTACTTTACACGGGTGACTTTTTCCTCTCTAACTCGCGGCTGGTAGACGGGTTGCCGCTAGAAGCATTACGGAATATCAAACCAGATGTACTGATTATTGAAGGAAGTTACGGCACGGCTCGTCATTCCCATAGGCGTCAGCAGGAAAATCAATTGGTAGAGCGGATCAATCAGGCGATCGCCTCGTCTCATTCCGTCCTCCTGCCAGTACCAACTTTAGGATTGGGCCAAGAACTCCTAATGCTGCTACGGAGTCACCATCTCTTCACTGGTCGGGACTTAGATATTTGGGTGGATGGTACGGTGGCATCTGGCTGTGATACCTACTTAGAACTCTTATCTCATCTACCCGCCTCGGTGCAAAACTTTGCCAGACATCAACCATTATTTTGGGATGCCAAAGTCCGCCCAAGGGTGCGCCGCCTACTTCCAGAACAACGTCTTTCAATCGGTCGCTCGCCTTGTATTGTCATCACTGATGAGACAGCTAACCTCAGTGAGTACTGTCACCCAGACTTTCACTCTTGGGTCTTATTGCTGCCCGAAAAACCAGGATATATTCTCACACCCGAACAAGTCGGGCTTTCCCATCCAGTGATCGCCGGAATCGAAACCTACTTACTACCTCAGCACTGTGACGGTCTAGGAACCACTCAGTTGATCCACAATCTGCGCCCCGTGCACGTAATTTTTGTTCATGGTTCCCCCACTTACCTATCTGATTTGACGGGTTTGGAGGAGTTGCAAAACCGCTACCACTTGCATTCTCCATCTGCGCAGACACTGGTAGAACTTCCTATTGGCGAGACGTTTTTGCAACCAGCGGCACCAGCAGAGACTAACTATGAAGGCGAACTGACAGAATTGGGGACAGTCGTGACAATTACTTTACCCGAAGCGATCGCTGCCGATCCTAGATGGAACCACTTCGCCGATACGGGTTTGGTGGAAGCTCGCTGGCAGGGAGAGGAACTTGTACTGCGAGGATTATCGCAACGGGAACTGCTAAGTCAGAATAGCAATATTAAAGTCCCTCTTGACGTTGAGTGCTGCGGCAACTGCCGTTACCAAAGAGGTCAGCGCTGCTGGAATACAGATTCCCCACTGTATGGTTTTAAGGTGACTTCCGAAGGCTTCTGTCCAGTTTTTGAGCCTGTTCAGAGGCCGAACCAAGATTAAGTTTTTCAAAACTCTTGCAAAAATATTGAAACCCCATCTCAACTCTCCCCTTACTAGGGGAAGGGAGCCTGATTTGTCTTGCTTCCCTCCTTGCTTAGGGAGGACTGAGAGGGGTTTTGTGTTGACTTTTGTCAGAGGTCTAGTAGTCAGTAGCAGAGGACTAATGGCTAACTGACGCATTGAGCTGATATCTGTTTAATTGCCCCTACAGGAATATGGCTAAGGAGATTAGGGAGTGGAGTAGTAGGGATAGCTCTAGCAGCACTCTCCCCATTTTCTCGGCACCTGATCACCCCATCAGATTAGAGCTAGGTAATCGACCAGATTTCGATATGAGAACTTTATCTTCCCTCATCTGAAGAAGAGTCTGGGGAACGCGGACGAATTTGTTCCGCTTCTGGGCAGTCTTCAGAAACTAAGGGTTCAGCATTCCCTCTTGGTACGGAAGCCAGCTTCTGACTCACAGCACCAATACTTTCCAAGCGAACCATTTCTTCCCAAGAAGAAATTTCATCATCTTCCTCTGTTTCGTAGCGGATTGTTACCAAATCCCCTTCAATGTCGATGATGCGAGCACGTTCAATCCAACGTTGCTGGTCCCGCAAGAAAATACAGACCTCACGACCATCACAACAAAGTTGATAAATCTTGCGGTGTAGCATGGGTTGCTTCTCCTGTGCATATATTTGTTCCAATTCTCCTTCTCCAGCGACCCCATCTTCAGGTACACAGCTTCTATCAGATTCGATAGTATTGGCCCCATCTATTCTCTCCAGCTCAAGGTGAGGTCTCTGGACAATTTTGCTGTGCTGGGTTCATCTGAGAGTTTAGCTCGAATCCAGCAACATTTAAGGTTGTGATTTCCCTATTTCTAAGGGCGGTTAAAATCTACCCTTGCCATCCTCGTTCAGAAATACGAGCAATCAGGGAATCTTAAATCGAGGCAACGGCAAGAGAAAGGCTGCTGTTGAGCTAAGTAGATGGGGGGGTACCCGTTAATTTGCATCGATAGGAATCCAAAGTGAGCAGGAGCGCCAACCAATAATTTAGCCATTGCGTTATAGCTCTTTCCAGGTATGGAATCTAGGCGAGCCAGGTTATTTTAAAGGCGGTTAAGTACATCTATACATTAGATTCTAATCTAAATAATACAAATCTACCAACAGACTACGTAGGCGACTGGCAAACGAGCTGTACGGGCGCACTCCTCGCTAAAGGAGGCGACGAACGACTTGCATAGAATGGTTAGACTTCAAATAAATTAGCTAGGGGTTGACAGAAATACTTTTCAGGGATCGAGTAAGGGATTGGTGGATGTCAACATCATTTCTAGACTGCCCCGTGCCTCTCTTTGAATATAACCCGCACTTAAAGCGTCGTAGAGAGTGTCAAGGGCATCTAAATCAGCGGATTGATAGGCTCTAAGCTCCAGCACCTGCCGGATTAAACCCTCAGAGGCAACGCTGAGGCAACCTGTTGTGAAAGCAGACTGTACAAGGGCGCGAATCATAGTGAATAGCAGAGCATCCTTAGAATGGTTGTCTATTTTACTATGCAGGACTTCTATACCCTAAAGTACGATGGCAATCAGTCAATGACAGCGATCGAGGAGCCATGAATCAGTGATCAAGATCACACATGGGAAGCAGGTTAAATGGGGTACAGCAAGAACTAGGGATTCAGGGACGAGTTCGCTACGCTCGTACTCCCTGAATCCAGTAGAATGTTACCCATGAAGAGATAGCATACTAAGATGTCACATTAAAAATCTGTAAAGTTGCTTGGGGGTTGGTCAAAAAAGTTTGTTAAAGTTCGGGACATCTAGCAGACACCTGATGAGAGTGGGAATAACACCGTGGAAGCGATCGCAGTTCATGAGCGTCAGTACAAAACCTATATCCTCCGCGACCAAGCTAGCACTTCCCAGATGGAAGTCGTACCAGAACGGGGTGGCATCGTTACTTCTTGGCATATTCAAGATCGAGAAATTTTTTATCTAGACACAGAGCGATTTGCCAATCCAGAATTGAGCGTCCGGGGTGGCATTCCCATCCTGTTTCCGATCTGTGGCAACTTACCAGAAAATAAATACACCCACAAAGGTCAGCAGTATACCCTCAAACAACACGGCTTTGCCCGTGACTTGCCTTGGGAAGTTAGCGAAAGCGGCACTCAAGGGGTTAGTCTCACCCTAGTTCTCAGTAGTAGCGATCAAACACGCGCCGTTTACCCCTTTGACTTTCAACTAGCCTTCACCTATCGACTTAATGGCAACACATTAGAAATTCATCAGCGCTACACCAATCATTCAGATGAACCTATGCCCTTTTCTGCGGGGTTCCATCCCTACTTTTGGGCACCTGACAAGACCCAGATGAAGTTTGAGATCCCAGCGTCCCAATACACAGATCAACACCGCACAACCCACCCCTTTAACGGTACCTTTGACTTCAATAACGATGAAATTGACGTGACTTTTCGGCCACTAGCAGCTCAATCTGCATCTGTCCTTGACCCCCGCAGCCAGTCACATCTGAGTCTTAACTGGGACAATACCTACTCCACCCTGGTTTTCTGGACAGTCAAAGGCAAAGATTTCTACTGTTTGGAGCCGTGGACAGCTCCCCGCAACTCCCTGAACACTGGCGAAGACCTAATTCACCTAGAACCTGGAGCCACGAAAGAAACGCTTGTCCAATTAACAGTAACTTTCTCGTAAAACATTTTTGATATTGCGATTATTTGTGTTATCTTTGTAGACGGTGCATCGAAAGCACCATTTTGTTGGGGTCGCTAACTCAATGGTAGAGTACTCGGCTTTTAACCGATTTGCTCCGGGTTCGAGCCCCGGGCGACCCATAATGTATGAAACACTACTACTATGCATTCCGAAATCAGGGTTAATAGGGGAATTGTTATATACACGTACCAATATATAGACAAAGTACCTTAAGATTGTTGTAAGAATTTTGCTCGTATAAAAAACTAACTGACGACGAGTCAACAGGAGGATCATACTATGGCGCTAGTACCAATGCGGCTGCTTCTAGATCACGCGGCTGAACATGGTTATGGCATCCCAGCCTACAACGTCAACAACATGGAGCAGATTCAAGCAATTATGCAGGCTGCTCAGGAACACGATAGCCCCGTGATTTTGCAAGCTTCTCGTGGCGCTCGTAAGTATGCTGGCGAAAGCTTTCTGCGCCATCTCATTTTGGCGGCGGTGGAAACCTACCCGCATTTACCTATTGCCATGCACCAGGATCATGGCAACGAACCAGCTACATGCTATTCTGCGATGCGGCACGGTTTTACCAGCGTGATGATGGATGGCTCTCTGGAGGCAGATGCTAAGACTCCAGCTACATTCGAATATAATGTTGCCGTCACCCGCGAAGTCGTGAAAGTTGCTCACTCAATCGGCGTCAGTGTGGAAGGAGAACTGGGTTGCTTGGGTTCTCTGGAAACTGGCATGGGTGACAAAGAAGACGGTCACGGTGCAGAAGGAGTTCTTTCCCACGACCAGTTGTTAACTGACCCTGATGAAGCCGTTGCCTTCGTGGAACAAACCCAAGTAGATGCTTTGGCAGTTGCTATTGGCACCAGCCACGGTGCTTACAAGTTTACCCGCAAACCAACGGGGGAAATTCTGGCAATTAGCAGAATTGAAGAAATTCACCGCCGTCTGCCAAACACTCACTTAGTGATGCACGGTTCCTCCTCAGTCCCAGAAGATCTGCTGGCGATCATCAACCAGTATGGCGGGACAATTCCAGAAACTTACGGTGTACCCGTTGAAGAAATCCAAAAAGGAATTAAGAGCGGTGTCCGTAAGGTGAACATCGATACCGATAATCGTTTGGCCATCACTGCCGCTGTGCGTGAAGCTCTAGCAAAAGATACTAAGGAGTTTGACCCCCGTCACTTCCTCAAGCCTTCGATTAAGTACATGCAGAAGGTGTGTGGCGATCGCTATCAGCAGTTCGGCACAGCTGGTAATGCTAGCAAGATTAAGCAGGTTTCTCTGGATGAGTTTGCTGCTAAGTATGCTAAGGGCGAGCTGAGTGCTGTCACCAAGAAGGCTGTAACTGTCTAACTAATTGATAGCAAGGTATGAGGGCGAACAGGTCGGTTCGTCTCTCTAGTTTTCTGGGTGGCTGTTGCAGCCACCCGTTTTTTACATAGACCAAAAAGCGGGATTTTCTGGAGACAGATTATCCAGACAGTTTTTGTTGGTAATTGATTAAATGAAAACCCGATGTTGCAAGCAAGGCATCTGGCGGCGGACTTGCTCTAGACGTTCGGGGTTAATTTCCGCAAGCGCCACCCCTGGCCGAGCGCCAGCATCTGCTAATATTAATCCCCACGGGTCAACAATCATCGCGTGACCGTGAGTCTGTCGCTGGGGAGAGTGCTGGCCAGTCTGCGCTGGTGCAATGACATAGCAGGTGTTTTCAATGGCTCTAGCTTGAAGTAACACTTGCCAGTGGTCTTTGCCAGTATAGGCCGTGAAGGCAGCTGGGACAAACAGAATCTCGGCTCCCTGATGGGCCAAGTGTCGGTAGAGTTCCGGAAAGCGAACGTCGTAGCACACCGAAAGACCTAGATTACCTAGCTGTTTGGAGGGATATACTTGAGGCATCTGGCTACCAGCCATGACGGTATTCGATTCTCGATAGGTGTTGCCGTCGGGTACATTCACGTCAAACAGATGGACTTTCTGATAAACAGCAAGTTCTTGACCGTTGGGGTCTATTAGTACAGCTGTGTTATGTACTTTACCAATAGACACTGGTACGGGGAAACCACCACCCAGAATAGTCACCTGGAAGCGTTGAGCCATCGTCTTGAGGAATTTTTCACTTGCTTGGGCGATTGCTTCTGCTTGAGCCATCTTCTCCTCCTCTATCCCTAAAAAGGAGAAATTTTCTGGTAAGCCCACTAACTCAGCCCCCTGACGCACGGCCAGCTCGATTAGTTCTTCTGCCTGAGTCAGATTTTTTTCCAGATCTGGCAAACTGGTCATTTGGACAGCGGCGGCAAGATAAGACTTCATAAAATTTATATGCAAATTGTAGAAGAACAAACTCTCATTCAGAGTATATCTTTCCCAAAAACCAGCTTATTTCCCGCACCTATAAATTACTGGATGTTGGTCGCTAATGCAATCATGAAATTGCATTAATCCTAAATTTGCATAAAAATAAGCTATTTTTATAAACTTATGTAAAGATATAAAATAATTCACTTGCTTTTCGGGAATTCTAGAACAAAGTAATGAATTTTCCATTAGCTTAAGTGCTGTTTTTAAGTTGACGTATCTTAACTAAGTATGCAAGATTATTGGCTGCCACTGCCCCTCACAGAATTTGTAGATCAACTTATTAGCGTTCGCAAAATGACTCGTGCCGATCAACAAAAGCTGATGTCAGTGCTGTTATCTAAAGATTCACTGACTCCAGAAGAGCAAGCTCAAGTTAACCGAGTGTATGACGGTCTGCAAAGGGGATGGCTTAAAGTAGTAGATTAACCTTTATCTCCTCTAGTGCGGTCTTTGAGATCTTTACGATGTGACATCGTCCGATTACTAAGCTTTAAAGCTACAACAGAGGCGCTGCCAGAAAGTTGGATGGCGATCGCCCTGCGTTAATGGTAGCAATTGCCCATGCTTTTTGTCCTAGTCTATGCGAAGAAACTCAGTTCAGTGCCAGATGGCTGCTCTGCTTCACATTTAATAAAGCTATGTCTATTAGCCTGAATAATTAGTAACCTTTTTGGCGAAAAAAGGAAGGTCTTTAGAAAGAATAAATTAGTAGCTTTCACTTTGCCAGGGATAATCACGACAGAATGAGAAGATTGCCGCTTTATATAATTATTTTACAGGGACTGTTTTTAGGAATGAGTTCTGTTAAGGCGCAGCAGCTAGCTTCGCCCTCAACTGTCAGTGCTGCAATACTCACCAAACCATCAGAGCGACTATTGAATCAGGATAAAGCTAAAAAGGCAGAAAAGTCAGAGCTGTCAGATGATGACAGCAAAGATGCTGAAAGTTCACAGTTGCAGCCGTTCGCTCAGGTAATCAAAAATACCGAGAAGTTAGAAGGGCTGTTCACTCTCTATCGTAATAAAAAAACCGATAAAATTTACCTAGAAATTAAGCCAGAACAACTAAATAAAAACTACCTTGGCACTGTCACGATAGAATCGGGCATCGGCGAAGGCGGCATCTATAGTGGAATGCCTCTTCAAGATTTACTCTTTTACTTTCGCCGTGTCAATAACAATTTATACTTTACCATCCGCAACATCAATTTCCGCACAAAACCAGGAGATCCGCAAGCGCGTTCCGTTGACCGCTCGTTTACCGACTCAGTCCTGTACTCCCTGAAAATTAAAAGTATTCATCCGCAACGGCAGACAATTCTTGTAGATTTGGGCGATTTGCTACTGAGTGATTTGCCTGGGATCAGCTCGATGTTAAGAAATGTTTTGGACGCTTCCTACAGGCTAGACAGTAACAAGTCCTATCTCGGCACAGCCAAAGCTTTTCCCCTAAATGTGGAAGTTGAATCAGTTTATGGGTTTTCGGCTTTGGGTGGCGAAGAGACAAGTACACCAACCATACCTGATAGTAGAGCACTCACCATTCGCGTTCACTACAGTTTCTCCCAACTGCCTGAAAATAATGGTTACCGCCCGCGTCTTGCTGATGATCGTGTTGGCTACTTCACCACAGCCTATCAGGACTTTTCCGACAATCGCCGCGATCTGTTTGTGCGCTACATCAATCGCTGGCATATAGAAAAACAAAACCCTAGTGCGCCACTGTCTCTACCCAAGAAACCGATTGTTTTTTGGATAGAGAACACCGTGCCTTTGGAGTATCGTGACGCCATCCGTGAAGGTGTTTTGATGTGGAACAAAGCATTTGAAAAAGCAGGTTTCAAGAATGCTATTCAAGTGCGGCAGATGCCAGATAATGCGACATGGGACTCAGCAGATATCCGCTACAACACCATCCGCTGGCTGAACTCCTTAGATGGAGAGTTTGCTGTAGGACCGTCGCGAGTCAATCCCCTGACTGGGGAAATCTTGAACGCCAGCATTATTGTGGATGCAGGCTTATTGCGATCGCACAAGCAGATATATCGCACCCTTGTGCAGCCAAACCAGTCAGGAAAGACATCTTTGTACAATCTCATGGAAGACGGCAGTCTCTGCACGGATGAGCTATCTAGCTCCCGCCAGCCCTCAGCTCGTATGGCACCGAAACAGTCTACAGTTAGGTCTTTGTTATCCAGTCTCGCTCACGACAGTGATAATCTCTGTTTTGGCATGGAAGCCACCAATCAAATGGCTATCGGATCAGTGGCGTTGTCGCTCCTCCCGAATGGGGTACTTAGCGACGTGGAGAGGAAAAAGTACATGCATCAATTTGTCCGCGCTCTGCTCGCCCACGAAGTTGGACACACCTTGGGCTTGCGCCACAACTTTCGTGGCAGCACCATGTTGAAACCTGAAGAATTGAACAATATTGAAATCACGCACACTAGAGGTTTGTCTAGTTCCGTGATGGACTATTTGCCAGTCAACTTGGCCCCACTTGGGACTAGGCAAGGAGATTATTTCACAAGCGTTGTTGGCCCCTATGACGAGTGGGCGATTGAGTATGGCTACAAGTCTAGTAGCCCAAGTGTCTCATCTAGGGCCATGATTCCCTCAACAGAGAAGCAGTTTTTAGAAGAGATTGCCGAGAGACAAGCAACCGACCCAGCATTATCGTATGCTACAGATGAGGACAGCTACGACCTTGACCCAACTGCCAACCGCTACGATCTGAGTAGCGAGCCGTTGCGCTACTCCCAGTGGCAGCTGGACAACGATCGCCTCATGTGGGAGCGCCTCAACAGGCTTTACCCACGAAAGGGTGAGAGTTATGACGATCTAAGCGACATGTTTGAAACGGTATTCGTCCACTATTTGCAAAACGTCTACTTTATCACAAAATACATTGGTGGACAGTCGTTCTACCGCAATCACGCGGGGGAAGGTAACGAACGCCTACCGTTTGAGCAGGTGCCAGTAGCGAAGCAACGGGAAGCTTTGGCGGCGTTGCAAAAGTATGTTTTCGCTGAAGACGCTTTTAACTTCCCGCCAGAGTTGCTTAATAAGCTAGCACCATCTCGCTGGCTAGACTGGGGCAATAATGTGGCCGTTGGTCGCCTTGATTTTCCAGTTTATGATCGCCTCTTTTACCCACAGAGCTTAGTGTTGAGAAAGTTGCTATCTGGCGATCGCCTCCAACGCTTATTGGATATCGAACTGAAAACCCAGTCAGGGCAAACGCTAACAGTGCCAGAACTGTTCAACACTTTGCAGACTGGCATCTGGAGTGAGGTGCTGCAAGGCAGTAAGTCGGTGAAGATATCTAGTTCTCGTCGGGCATTGCAGCGGGAACATTTAGATATTTTGACAGGCATGGTGTTACGCACCCAAGTCGTACCGGAAGATGCTCGCACCCTAGCTTGGGAAAAACTGCGCCAACTACGGGAGCACCTTAATAGCACTTTGAGAAAGCGCCAGAACCTGGACGACTACACTAAGGCGCATCTGGAAGAATCCCGCGCTCGGATTGCGAAAGCCCTAGATGCCCAGTTGCAATCCCAGTGAGGGAGATAAGACAAATGTAAAAAACTTAAGGCTAAATCGGGAATGCGGCAACTTCAGTTGGGATCTTTACTATATTCCCACAAAAGTAAGAGGCACTTGTGGGAACTCTCTACCTTAAATTTCATTCTCTAGAGAGATATTGCCTCTGTTCGTCCGGAACCTTGGCACAAATAGTAGGCAGGGTTCGTCTTCAGTGACGAAATGCTGATATGTAATGCGTGTTCTGGGGTCAACAACATGAGTTTAATCGGTCAAATAGTTCAAAAATCTTTAGCGACCGGCTATCTGACGGTTGAAGCAGAAGAGCAACTACGTCAGCTTCTACAGACAAAGTATGATGTTGAAGACTTCAAAGCCTTCATCACTTTACAGAAAGAAGCAATGGAAGGTCGCGTGAAGCAGGAGTCTCGCGAGTTGCTAAACGCTGGACGTCTTACTGCATTAGCTTGAAAGGATAGGAAGCGATCGCTTTCTATGATGATTAACGCGCTCCACTGGCGCGTCGCAAAGTTGACACATCAATCTCCGGAAGCACTGGCAGCACATAGAGCATTACTAGCAACTTGCCACCCTCTGCTGACAATGTGTTGCCAGAAATTAAACATGGCAATTATTTAGAGAATTAGTATAAGAACTTCCAGAGCCGTGTTGCCATTGCTACCTTCTGCCGTAGCGACGCATTGAACCAGCTTAGTCACGGAGGATTTTCTTGGCAGGTAGCGACGCTCACTTGACACGCCCCCAAAGAATCATGCATTATAGTAGATCGTCTGTCTATTCCTGCTCGGATCAGGTGAAGACATTCCAAAAGTTGGCAAGCTCACAGACATAGCCTTGCTTTTGCAGGATTTGTTTATGTAGCAGCAACTTGAGGATGCTGCTAGCGAATGAAAAACCTCACCCCCCAACCCCTTTTCCTGCAAAGGAAGGGGGAGTCAGACTCACCTCTCCATTTTTGGGAGGGGTTGGGAGAGGGGTTCTAACTAGACAGATAGCCCAGAATCCCTCAATTGATTCAGCAACAGCATCCTTTAAGCTTGAGGCCAGCTACCTGTACGGCAACTTCTAGGACAATCTCATGAGTTACGCAATTATTGAAACCGGCGGTAAACAGCTGCGAGTGGAACCAGGCCGCTTCTACGACATTGAGCTACTTCATGTCGATCCAGAGGAGCAAGTCACAATTAACAAAGTTTTGCTTGTTCAGCACGACGGCGATGTGACCATTGGTCAGCCCTTCATTGAAGGGGCGACAGTTGAAGGCACAGTGATGCGGCATCGGCGGGGCAAGAAAGTTATTGTTTACAAAATGCGCCCCAAAAAGAAAACTCGCAAGAAACGGGGGCATCGCCAGGAAATCACTCAGTTGATGATTAACTCCATCACGCTAAATGGCTCAGTGATTGAGCAAGAAGTGGCAGACGAGGCACAAGCTGCCCAGACAACTATAGTGGCTGAAGAGCCAGCTGTCGAAACGGCCACCGCCGAAGAAACCCCGGATTTACAGACAGTTGAGACACAAGCTGTCGAAGTAGCACCTATAGCTGAAGAACCAGATGTGGAGACATCTGGCACTGAAGAGCCTGCTCCCTCAGAGACAGTCGAGGCTCAAGTTGCTGAGGTCGCGCCCGTGGCTGAAGAGCCAGCTGTCGTCGAAGCTGCGCCAGAGGAAACTACTTCTACAGTGATAGAACAGGCACAAGCTGCTGACACAATCCCTGTGGCTGAAGAACCAGATGTGGAGGCATCTGCAACTCAAGAGCCTGCTCCCCCAGAGACAGTCGAGGCACCAACTGCCGATGAGCCAGATGCCCAAACTATTGAGCCAGACCAAGCTCAACAAGCTGTTGAAAACGTGGTTGCCGAAGAGCCAGATGCCGAAACGGGCGCTCCTGAAGAAACCACCGAGAGTGAATCACAATAAGAATAGTAAAGAGATTTGAGGAAATTATGGCTCATAAAAAAGGTACAGGTAGTACTCGTAACGGTCGCGACTCTAATGCTCAGCGACTAGGCGTCAAACGCTTTGGTGGTCAGAAAGTGAGAGCTGGGAGCATTCTAGTACGTCAGCGCGGCACAACATTTCATCCCGGCAACAATGTAGGTCTTGGCAAGGACTACACCCTGTTTGCCCTCATTGACGGTATCGTCTCATTTGAGAGAAAGGGTAAGAGTGGCAAGAAGGTCAGCGTTTATGCTGCGCCAGCCGCAGCAGAACCCGCAGCAGAACTAGCTGGGGCTTCTGTCTAAATAGCTCAACTCAATAACTTGTCTTGAGGGATGGGTCGTGCGGCCCATTCCTTGTTTAATAACAAAATATAAAGTTAGCTTCATTTTTGAGAGGCAAGATGCCCATTCCTTGTTTAATGGCAAAATAGAAACTTGCTCCATTCTTGTACAACTGGCATCTTGCTGCTTCTACTGGAGTAATTGAGACGCCTGCCCTCCAGGATAATTTTTGAACTCCAAAACGCTCTAAGGAGACGGGTTTATTCAGGCTGTTAGTGGGATGCCAGATGGCTAGACAAACCCGCTCCTACAAACTCAACCCTCAATACTAAAAAGCACTTATGTTTCCCATTCATCGCTCTCGCCGCCTCCGCACTTCACCCCAGCTGCGCCGGATGGTGCGCGAGACTGTCTTGACTACGAGTGATTTAATATATCCACTGTTTGCAGTACCTGGGAAGGGAATTGCCAACGAGGTAAGATCCATGCCGGGGGTCTACCAACTGTCGGTAGACAAAATTGTGGAAGAGGCAAAAGCAGTGTATGATCTAGGCATTCCAGGCATTATTCTGTTTGGCATTCCTGAAGACAAGGATGTAGATGCCACTGGTGCTTGGCATGACTGTGGGATTGTGCAAAAAGCTGCTACCGCCGTGAAACAGGCGGTGCCGGATTTAGTTGTCATTGCTGATACCTGCTTATGCGAATACACCAGTCACGGTCACTGTGGCTATTTACAAGTAGGCGACTTAACTGGGCGAGTGCTGAATGACCCAACGCTGGAGTTGCTGAAGAAAACTGCTGTGTCTCAAGTTAAAGCTGGTGCAGATATTATCGCTCCTTCAGGAATGATGGACGGTTTTGTGCAGGCAATTCGGGCTGGGTTAGATGAGGCTGGGTATCAAGATACGCCAATTCTTTCCTATGCGGCTAAGTATGCTTCGGCTTACTATGGGCCTTTCCGGGATGCAGCCGACTCAACTCCTCAGTTTGGCGATCGCAGAACCTACCAAATGGACTCAGGGAATGCCCGCGAAGCTCTTAAGGAAATTGAACAGGATATTGCCGAAGGGGCAGATCTGCTAATGGTGAAACCAGCCTTAGCCTATATGGATGTGATCTGGCGGGTGAAGGAAGCAACCAACTTGCCGGTGGCAGCATACAACGTCTCTGGCGAATATTCCATGGTTAAGGCGGCTGCCCTGAATGGCTGGGTTGACGAACAGCGAGTTGTGATGGAAACTTTAACCGGCTTCAAGCGGGCTGGGGCTGACTTAATTCTCACCTATCATGCGAAAGACGTCGTCCGTTGGTTGTAAGGGCTTTAAAAGTTTGAGTTTTAAGTTTTTAATTGCGGAAGTTATACTGCTGGCGGGCAGAGACTAAGCTTGTTTACTATTGGGATTGGGAATTAGGGATTGGCAAGACAGGGGAGATTTTTACGGAATTTGTGCTATGAAATCCTTTTTGTTTTCAGTCCCTAATTTCCAGTCTCCAAGAAAAAGGGATTTGTGATCAGGCAAAATATAGTTGAAAAACTCAACTTTTAAAACTCATAACTTTAAACTTTATAAGATACGCTTCTTAAAAGCTGATTGTTCATCCCAGGTATAGTCACTTAAGCTGGAAATTAGTAAAATTTCGTACAGTCAGACACCACTTTCCAGCTTTCTAA
>CAZZWA010000034.1:0-4305 GCA_964657555.1 uncultured Microcoleus sp. | reverse complement strand
AAGCTGGAAATTAGTAAAATTTCGTACAGTCAGACACCACTTTCCAGCTTTCTAATGAGTAAAATGTCTGCATAAAAAATTCCAGGTTACAGATACAGATGACGATAGATTGCCGTCACATTCAATTTAGTGAGGATAAGTCAAAGATTGACCTCAACCAACTCAAAGAGCTATTTCGCGTTACTGCCTTCTGGGCCCAAACCCGGCGAGTTGAGGATTTAGCCGTTGCGATCGCTAACAGCGAACCAGTCGTCAGTGTGTGGGATCAAGATAGGCTGATTGGATTTGCCAGAGCCATTTCAGACGGCGTCTACAGAGCAACTATCTGGGATGTGCTTATTCACCCAGACTATCAAGGCTCTGGACTCGGACGTAAGTTAGTAGATACCGTCTTGAGCCATCCCTGCATCAGTCAGGTAGAGCGTGTCTACCTAATGACTACATATCAACAGGGATTTTACACGCGGATCGGCTTTCAATGCAGCAATCCCCAGACCACAATGGTGCTGTACAATCAGCCACTAACTGATTTTGTACCAGCTTAAGTCATACAGGCTCAGTAGATGCTAAGGGCACAGAACATTGCCAGCGGGTAGAATGGACTGATGCTGACGCCCCTGAGACATCTTCTGAGGGCACTGCTACCACCTCCAGCCGCCCCCCCATTCTTTCTGTGAGGCTCTGGTTAACTAATATGTTCAGTCCCGGCGAGAGTTGAGCAGTTTGTTCAGCAAGACGATCCCCAGTCTTGGGTTCAGTTGTCAGTAAGTCTAAAGGCTCGCTCCAGGTAGTTTCTGGACACTCGGCATCAATCCAAATGTAAGCATATCCAGATGCTGGTGAGGACTGAGCAGAAATATGAATGCTGCCTTCCTGCATTAAGGTAATCGCCGTATCCACCAAGTTAACTAACACCTGCCGCAGCCGCCGTTGGTCTGCTTTAACATAAATCTCTGGCTCAGGGAGCGATACAGAAAGACGCAAACTGCGATTGGCTGCTGGCAGGTGAGTCAAGTTATAGACTTCTTCCAAAACCCTACTCAGATGGAGGGACTGAATCTCCATAGTGATAGTGCCATGTTCCGTTTTAGCCACAGCAACAATTTCGTCTATAAGTTTCACCAGCTTTAGAGCAGAGGCATGAGCCTGAGCAACAAACTCTCGTTCTTCAGCTGGGTCTTCACACAGATCGGACAAGATCAGCTGATGCAGGCCAATCATGCTGCTGAGGGGCGATCGCAACTCATGGGAGGTACGTGCTAGAAACCCCCCTTTAAAGCTGCTCATTTCAGTGGCCATCTGATAAGCCAGCTGGGTTTGATTTAATTGCGCCTTGAGGCTGGATAAATCTGAGTCAGGCGCTGAGGATACTGTTGGTTCCTTAAGTGGTTCCTCAATGATGGGAACGTCTTGCTTAGTGTCGTTATGTTGCTCTTGCTGGTTGGACGGTCTAAATAGCCGCTGACTGCCGATGCCTATTGCTATTCCCGAGACTAGATATACCAGATCAATGAGGGCCATAGTCTTTAAAAGATTTATTAGTTTATTAGTAACTCATCTTTCTTAAGTTTCTAACCTGACTGCACCCTGCCGTAAAATTTCCCACTGGCCTCCAGTCCATTTAGCCACAGTAGAGGGGACGCCAAGAGAGGGTTTAAAAGGTTCTAATTCAGAGGGTAGCAGAGTTAGGACTTCAGGAAACTGAGTAGCGATTTCTGCCATCGTTTGCAGAGCAGGCATTCCTGAGAGATTGGCACTGGTGGTTGCTAAAGGGCCTGTCTGGGCCAGAATTTTCCAGGCAACCTGATGAGCAGGCACTCGCAACCCAATGGTGTTGGTAAGCATTGGATTCATAGCGCGTGGAGTGCGCTGGCTCGCTGGTAAGACTAACGTCAGTGCTCCTGGCCAGTAACGCTCAGCGACTTGCTGCCAAATTTCCCACTCTACTGGACTGCCGATCACATATGGCCACAAGTCTTCAGGGGATGCCCCCATCAAAATCAGCGGTTTATCTCCACTCCGCTGCTTTACCGCAAAGATTAATTCCGACTGGTCAGGCCGAACGGCCAGTGCTGGTACTGTATCTGTAGGAAAGCTCACTAAGGCACCAGAGCGTGCTGCTGCCACAAGAGCCAAAAGGGAAGCTTGAGCCATCTCAGTCCCCAATTTAAAATTCAAAACTTTTTAAATGCCAAAGCAAAGCGTTCAATCCCTGCTAAATCGGCATGAATTTGAATCTGGCAGTAACTACCTTGATTTTGCAAAAGTTGGACTACAGCATCGGCTTGCCCTGCCATCATCTCAATCAGCCAAATGCCTCCTGGTCGCAGATAAGCAGGCGCGGTTTCTATCAGATGCCGGATACAATCTAAGCCATCAGTGCCACCGTCGAGAGCTAAACGGGGTTCATGGTTTGCCACTTCTGGTTGTAGGAAAGGCACCATGTTAGAGGGAATGTAGGGAGGGTTGGCCACCATGCCACTCAACTGACCGCGTAAGGGCAATCCCCCTATAGTTACTCTGTCCAAAGGCTGCCACCAAGAACCTTGATAGAACTTAATACTGTCTGCCAAGCCCAAGTCCAAAGCATTTTTCCGAGCAACAGCCAGAGCAGCAGAGCTGCAATCAACAGCGTGAAGCGTGGCCAATGAGAAAACCTCAGCCAATCCCAGGGCGATCGCGCCACTGCCAGTCCCCAAATCTGCCCAATGCCCCTGAATCAGGGAGCTGGAAGAGAAGGGAGAGGTTTCATCAACATGTGGCCGATAAATCTCCCCTTGTCCATTTGTCCCCTTGTCCCCTTCTCTTTCATTTCGCGTCCCCAGTTCCCCTTTCGCAGCAGCGACTGCCAGGTCAATCAGGTACTCTGTCTCCGGTCTGGGAATTAGCACTGCTGGTGAAACCGTCAGGGAAAAATGCCGCCAAGGCGCAACACCAACTAAATACTGAACTGGCAACCTCTCATGAACCCGCCGTTGCCAAAGCTGGGTTAACTCTGATAAAGACATTTGTAGTTCTATCTGAGGCCGATTTTTGAACGACTCCAGACGCAGCGCCAACCGATCTAGACCAGTGACTGCTTGTAGCAACCAGTCCACCTCAACCAGCGGAATGTCATACCGATGAGCTTTCTCCCGCGCTGCTTCACGCCACTCCCAAAGTTCCAAACCTGAAACAGGGGAGATAAGTAGGTCTTTCCTGGTTGAGGGACTGGTCATCTACTTGCTGTTCAACCCTACTTTTTCGGTGTTTGGGACTGAGATTGATTTTGGGAAGGCTGTTGTTGGAGCGTACTCAAAAATTCTATAGACTCCCGTGACGGAACTAGTACGATGTTCTTGAGCTGCTGATTCTCGCTGCTCTTTAAGGTCTGAATGACACCCTCCAACGTTACCGCCTGAATCTCAATTGTAGCTGCTTCCGCTGGCTTTTGTTGCTTGTAACGGTCTACCATAGTCTGCAATTGCTCTTTTTCAAAAAAGAAAGGAATCACTTGCTGATTACCCTGTTGAATCGTCAAGTATCCCTTTTCTTTATTATTCCCGGCTCTAGCAACAAATAGGGGAGTCCCCTGAAACTGCTGCACTTGTTGACCGCTTTGGCGTAGCAGTGCCATTGCTGAGTCTACCTGTTGCTGTACTGGCACGTAAGCGAAATCCAGATGGTCTGGCTTATTCTTATTCGCTTCTGCCAACTGGTAAACCTCTCCCAGCGATACAGGTACTACCTTCACGTTTTTGGCCAAATCTGGATTTTCCTTCTTCAGCCGCTCAATGAATGACTGAGCGTCATGCTGGCTGATAAAAACTCCCGTGATCGTTCCCTTTTTGTCCCCATTATTTACTGAAGCCACCAGTGGTGACCCTTGTGGATCGGTAATGGTGAACACTGGCACAGATTCTAACGTTTTCACTATGTCGGTCTGTGGCAATGCTAGTGCCTGCATATTTCCTATTAAGGAAGAGCCCAGCACAGTACTTCCTATTAGACCTAGAGCGGCACTCCAGCGAATAAATGATTTCATCAAAATACCTCAGTCTTTTCCGTTGAATTCCCCGTTTATACCACCATAGAGGCAGACTGACAATCAGATGTTCCGATGATCATACTTGGTCGCTATAAGCATAAATTTCTTTACGGAGCTATATTCCTGATTAGTTGTTAAGTAATGTTTGCCCAGATTTAGCTCTTATGCCTGGACTAGCAAAGTGAGATTGCCGCTATCACGTTAAATCGGGATGACAGGATTTGAACCTGCGGCATCCTGCTCCCAAAGCAGGCGCGCTACCAAGCTGCGCTACATCC
>CAZZWA010000033.1:3031-23336 GCA_964657555.1 uncultured Microcoleus sp. | reverse complement strand
GTGTAGAGCAAGTCATAGCGCTGGTAGACCGACAACAGGGTGGTGCCGAGTTATACCAGCAGTCTGGGCTAAAGTTTCAGGCGGTATTTACGATTCAGGAAATTCAAGAGCGGTACAAGCAACTGGAGGAGTCTTAACTCAGATATCCAATAAAGTACGATAAATCGAGCAACTTAGTGTAGGATAGCAAGGAAATCCTAATCATCCTTCCGCCTGATGGTGTGCTGATGAAAGTCATCAGCAACTCTATTAAAGCTTTTCAAGATCAAAATGAAACGAATTTCTTGGGCTAATTTGGCTGCAGTGTCGGCTGTTGTTCTCGCAATCATCTTGGTTGTAGCCAAGAATGTCGGCGGCAACACGTCGAACCAACTTCTCAACGTATCATACGACCCAACCCGAGAACTCTATCTTAGTCTGAACGAGCAATTTATTGCGAAATATGAGAAAGAAGCCGGAAAGCATCTAAAAATCAAGCAGTCGCATGGTGGGTCTTCTTATCAAAGCCGCTCGGTTATAGACGGCAGTGTGCAGGCAGATGTCGTCACACTAGGACTCTATTCAGACATTGACGCGCTCCGCAAACAGGGGCTGATCCCAGAGAATTGGTCTAAGCGGCTACCGAACAATTCACAGCCCTATTCTTCCACCATCATCTTTGTTGTACGTAAAGGTAATCCGAAAAATATTCGGGATTGGTCTGATCTGATTCGTTCTAGTGTGGAAATTATTACACCAGATCCAAAAAGCTCTGGTAACGGCAAGTTAAGCGCCTTAGCTGCTTGGGGTTCAGTCATCAAGCGCGGTGGTAGCGAAGCTGAGGCATTAGCCTTTCTCAAGTCATTCTATCAACACACTTCGGTGCTCGATGCTGGCGCACGCGCTTCAGCGATTAACTTTACCGTGGAAAAAATCGGTGATGTGCATCTAACTTGGGAAAACGAAGCTATTAGGGAAGTGGCCGAATCAAAGGGTGAACTTGAAATAGTCTATCCACCAGTGAGTATTCTAGCGCAACCATCTGTGGCCTGGGTTGATGCCAATATCACTCGTCACAAGACAGAGGCTGACGCGAAAGCCTATTTGCAATTTCTGTTTACCGATCAGGCGCAGGAAACAATCGCCAAATTGGGCTATCGTCCGATTAACTCAGACATTTTGAAAAAATATAGTGCTCAGTTCCACCAGATTGACCTCTTCCCTATCACACTTATCGCCAAGGACTGGGACGATGCCAAGCAGAAATTTTTTGCTGACAACGGCATTATCGACTTAGTGTATAAACCAAAAGCGAAGTGAGCGCACTATCCACGTATAACCCAATAACAAACACTTCAAAGAGAATGTTAGGAACAACGATGCATTATCTAAAGCATTATTTAAACTATAGCTGGGACAAAGGTCGCGCCGACTTGATCGCTGCCCTGACTGTAGCGGCAATCGCCTTGCCGCAAGGCATCGCCTATGCACTCATCGCTGGGGTAGATCCACGCTTTGGTCTCTATTCAGCGATTTTTGTCACGGCCATTGCGTCTATCTTCGGCTCGTCCTCGCAGCTGATCAACGGGCCGACTAGCGCGATTTCGCTTGTTGTTTTTAGCACCTTGGGTTTCTTTGAACCTGATGCTCGACTTGATGCCTATGAAGCTATGTTTCTGCTAGGGATCATGGTCGGCTCAATCCAAATTGCGATCGCTGTGTTCAAGTTGGGAGACTTAACTCGCTACATCTCGGAGTCGGTAATTCTCGGCTTTATGACTGGTGCCGCCGTTCTCTTAGCGGTCGGTCAAATTGGCAATGCACTCGGCATTCGCGAAAAGGGCACCGCTCATCAGCAGGTCTTCCATCGCCTGTGGCTGACACTGACCGGAGGCAGTCCCAACTATAGAGCGCTTGCTATCACCTTTGTGACGGTTGTGCTGGCCATAGCTCTGCGAAGATTGGTACGCAAGTACAGGCTGCCACAAATGGACATGCTGGTTGTTCTGGTGTTTGTGAGTGTCATTGCTTATCTATTGGGCTGGACTATACCCGTTGGCGACAAGACAGCGGTGGCAGTATCTGGATCTGTTCCCGCTAGTTTACCGTTGCCGCATATCCCTGAGATTAAGTTCGCCTGGATCACGCAACTGTCGAGTGGTGCCTTGGCAATTGCTTTCCTGGGCTTGCTGGAAGCACTGGCGATCGCTAAATCGATTGCCAACCAAACAGGTCAAGTGCTTGATTACAATCGTCAGTGCATGGCTGAAGGGCTGGCAAATCTGGGTGGTGGTTTCTTGCAATGCTTACCTGGCTCTGGCTCCTTGACTCGTTCAGCGATCAATTACCAATCTGGGGCAAGGACTCGGTTTTCAGGTATTTTGACGGCGCTGTTCATCGCTGTGGCGCTGCTAGCGCTGGCTCCCTTGACGAAATACATCCCCAAAGCGGCACTGGCTGGCTTGCTGATCATCACTGCCGCCCGGTTGATTGACCTCAAGCGGTTGCGCTATACCTTTCGGGCTTCAAATTTTGATGCAGGTCTCGTTCTCGTCACGACATTTACAGCACTCTTCATTAGCATTGAATACTCGATTTTGGCAGGTGTCGCCTTGTCAATTCTCCTGTTTGTGCCGCGTGCGTCTAAACTCAAGGCCGCCGAACTTGTTGTTAGCAAAGAAGGAATTGTGCGTGAACGGGTGACTTTCGACCCGCCTTGCACCTCCATAATCCTCTTTGACCTCGAAGGTGAGATCTTCTTTGGTGCCGCACCGGATCTTGATCGCTATCTCGACGAACTCAAGCAACGGGTGATCGGATCAGGCATTCCCTCTATCGTCTTGCGCCTCAAGCGTGTCCGCAACCCAGATATCGTTTGCCTGGAGAGGCTTGAACACTTCCTGCGTGATACCAAAAAACTTGGGATCACGGTGCTGCTTGCTGGTGTCCGTCCAGACTTGGCTCGCTCTTTCCGCAACGTTGGTTTTAGAGAGTGGTTCCCAAAAGACCGCATTTTCCTAGAAAAAGAGGATGATGATACGGATTCGGCCACCCTTAAGGCTGTCCGCCACGCTTACGAGCTTCTGGGTGACGACGCTAACACTTGCGAACATTGCGCATCTCTCCAGAGGAACGAGTCTCGGAAGGCATCGCTCTATTATTTGGTTTGATGATGTCTACGTTTCAAGCTTGATTTTTGAAAGAATTCCGTCTTTCTCTCAAGGAAGGACGGAATTCTTATTTGTCACCTATTAAGACTGGGTAACAGTCTCCTTAGCCAGAAACTTCTCAAGTTCTGTCAAGGCATCGGCGTCAACTTTGGTCTGCATGGGGCAGAATTTGGGGCCGCACATGGAGCAAAATTCTGCCGTTTTGTAAATATCCGCTGGCAGGGTTTCGTCGTGATATTCCCGTGCCCGTTCTGGGTCGAGGGCAAGTTCAAACTGGCGGTTCCAGTCGAAGTTGTAACGGGCTTGAGAGAGTTCGTCGTCGCGATCGCGTGCTCCTGGACGACGTCGTGCAATGTCCGCCGCATGAGCTGCAATCTTGTAAGCAATTAGCCCATTACGCACGTCTTCAGCATTTGGTAATCCTAAGTGTTCTTTAGGGGTCACATAGCACAACATTGCTGTTCCGTACCATCCAGCCAAAGCCGCACCAATTGCTGAGGTGATGTGGTCGTAACCGGGCGCAATGTCCGTCACCAGTGGCCCTAGTACATAGAAGGGTGCTTCTGAACACTCTTCCATCTGCTTTTTGACATTAAACTCGATTTGATCCATCGGGACGTGACCAGGCCCTTCCACCATCACCTGCACGTCGTCTTCCCAAGCCTTACGCGTCAGTTGCCCCAGAGTTTTGAGTTCAGCTAATTGGGCAGCATCTGAGGCATCGTGAGTACATCCTGGACGCAGAGAATCTCCTAAGCTGAAGGAGACATCGTACTTTTTGAAGATTTCAATGATGTCCCGGAAGTGGGTGTAAAGCGGATTTTGCTTATGGTGATGCAGCATCCACCGCGCTAGAATGCCACCGCCACGAGAGACGATGCCAGTAATGCGGTTTCTGACTAGGGGCAAATGTTCAATGAGAATTCCAGCGTGGATCGTTTGATAGTCTACTCCCTGCTGGGCGTGCTTCTCAATGACGTGGAGAAAGTCATCGGCTCTCAGCTTCTCAATTGTGCCGTGGACGCTTTCTAGAGCTTGATACACTGGCACCGTACCAATGGGAACGGGTGAGGCGTTGATGATTGCGGTGCGAATCTCATCCAGATTGCCGCCGCCAGTGGACAAGTCCATGACGGTATCAGCACCGTACTTCACCGCCAGCTTCAGCTTATCGACCTCTTCTTGAAGATTGGAAGAGTTGGGGGAGGCTCCGATATTGGCATTTACTTTACACTTAGAGGCAATGCCAATGCACATTGGCTCCAGGTTAGTGTGGTTGATGTTAGCGGGGATAATCATCCGACCCCGTGCCACTTCTTCACGGATGAGGTCAGCTGGGAGATTTTCCCGCTGCGCCACATATTGCATTTCTTCAGTGATCACCCCTTGGCGGGCGTAGTGCATTTGAGAGACATTGCTCTGATCGCGCCGCTTAGCTACCCATTCTGTCCGCATTATTGAATTCCTCGAATAAACAGCTTCCCTCCGCTGGTATTACCCAGTCTCAGGTGCAAAGGGTGTAATCTCAGCCCGGTTTCCCAGACACCCCCAGCTTGATTGATCATGTTACCACCAACGTCTGGTTAGGGTGAGGAATTTCCAAAAACTGTTGCAGGCGACAAAAGTCAATCGATGTCTCGAACCTGGTAGAACCTTACTACAGCGGTGTATTCATCGCGATTGCAGCCTACTTGAAAATGTCGATGGGGATAAAGTAACTTCAGGCGGCTTTCTCAGATCTGGGCGATCGCTTTGACTTTTGTAAGAGAGCTAATGCCAAGTAATGTAGCGAGTTATACCCAAGAAAGTATCTCCGAATGAATTTTTGTAGCAGCGATACTCACAATCCTAGTGCTCTCTCAATATCAGACAATATCATATCTGTCAAAATCTTGGTCGTATACCTGCAATTCATCGTTTCAGACGAACGAAAAGTTCCATTCTCAAAATACTTATTAGAAGGTGTTCCTCCACCACACACAGCAAAATAATCGCAAGTCTTTCTACACAACTCAAATCCTGCCTGAATGTCTTTATTTAGAGTGATAAATTTATTGGTAATACAGACAGAATCTAAGGTGTGTCGCCATAGATTTCCCAAAATAAAGTCTCCGTAAACTGCACTTTTCATACCCAGCAATTCTGGGGAAAAAGTTGTGAAATTTCCGTTGCAGTCTATATTGAGCATTGTAAAAGGTGTGAATAAACCTTTCGCTACCATTCCCTGACTACAAATAGTGTTAGTAATATCCTCAAATTCTCGGACTTTTAGGAAGCCATCCGCATTCTTTGTTAACTCATAAAATCTCTTCATAAATATTCTATACTTTTCTTCGTGTTTCTTGCTCTGCAAAGATGATGACCGATTCATTCCCTCTATTTCTTCAATATTGAATCCTATTTGCCTGATGCCATTTTCGCTAAAAAAGTTAAAAATTTCGTCTGGAAAATCTAGCGATTCCTCAGTTAATACTGCAATTACATGAAAATCGATATTATTCCTTTGCAAAACAGATATGCCTCTCATTGTGCTTGTATGAGTGCCAATTCCTGTCCTGGTTTTGCGATGAGCATCATGGATAAATGCTGGCCCATCTAAGCTGACACCTATACTAATATTGTGCGTTTTAATCAAATCACACCAAGCCTGGTTAAGCAATGTTCCGTTTGTTTGAAAATTATGCGATATTGCATATTTATTCAAGTTGAACTTACTATCTAGCTCATTTATTTTACAAATAGCAGTTTCGTAAAACGAAATAGGCACTGATAATGGCTCACCAGCGTGCCAGACAACGGTAAAATCTTTACGAACAAAACTGCTAGTTAAAAGTCTTGTAAAGATAGGTTCGAGTAAATCGAGATTAAGTATACGTCGTGACGAACGTTCTGGCAGATAACAGTAATCGCAATTAATATTGCAGAAAGAAGTTGGTTGAATGATTACCAAACTAACTGGCCCGAATTCTGTTTTATCTGGACAATCTAGGGTAATCTGATTTCCTGGCAGATTCATTGGTTCCCCTATATTAAAATTTCACCATAGCCGTCCAATTTGATTTCCGAACAAGAGGGACAAGGGAGAGGTGTTTCCACAAACTGATAGATTTAGAAAAAAGCTAGCTGGATAAGAATTTTTCGCTGCTTTAGGCCCTATGAGCAAAAATCAGCTGTTTCCACAACGAATACAACAGAGAGCTTCACTCTGCTTACTACAAGTTAGACTTAAACCTGCTTTTATAGCCCCCTTTTAACCCTGGCAACTGGAAAACTACAGCTACACCAACTCTCTATCCCCCCTTGACAAGAGGGGGGCAAAAGCTGCTTCGCTTTTATTTAAACAAAGTCTGTTTGTGCGCCTAAATAAACGTTCTGCTAACACAGAGTCTAGGGAAAGAGGGCAATCGCTCCCAATTTTGTATTATATATTCCGCGAATTCTTCCAAGAAGTTGGGTTACCCGCGTCCTTAAATTTGTTAAAGTTTGGGTCGTCTGACTGATTGCCTAACAGTTGTTTTCTATCCGCTAGTTTCTCCCTAACTTTTGCCAAACGCTCCTCCATAGTTTGGCTCTTAGCTTTTGCTTGCATGGATTATTCTCCTGTCTTGGTAGCCATCCGGTCAGTAGAACTCTTGCAAAAAATACCTAAACCCCTCCCCAACCCTCCCTTTAGCAACAGGAGGGAGCCAGATTCTTCTTGCTTCCCTCCAAATTCAAGAAGGGATTGAGGGGGGTTATCTCTTGGCTTTTGCAAGAGGGTTAGTTATTTTTACTCATCTTTATACGGGTACGTCACACTTTAGTAAGTATCTACCCATAGCAATATTACGAAGTCAGTCACATTTCTCCGGATATATTTACAAAACCCTCTATATTTAGTAGCAAAAGATACGAAAATCCAATTTCTGCCCAAGTCCAGTAGCAATTTCGATATTAGGAACGCATTGCAGCTTGAAGCTTTTCCAGATTTTCACGGATAGTGACAGTTTTAGGATGTTCTACCCCTAATCGTTGCTGACAAATATTTAAAGCTTGCACAAATATAGGTTCGGCTTCGCTGTAGCGACCTTGAGCATAGTAGAGTAATGCCAGATTATCGAGACTAGTTGCCACATCAGGATGAGCCTCTCCTAGCAGGCGTTTCCTCAGCGCTAAGGCTTGCACCAACATAGGTTCAGCTTCGCTGTAGCGACCTTGAGCATAGTAAAGTAATGCTAAATTGTTGAGGCTTTGTGCTGTGCGGGGATGCTCCTCTCCTAGCAGGCGTTTCCTCAGTGCTAAGGCTTGCACCAACATAGGTTCAGCTTCACTGTAGCGACCTTGAGCATAGTAGACTCTAGCCAAATTGTTAAGGCTAGCTGTCACATCGGGATGCTCCTCTCCAAACAGGTGTTCTCTTAATGCTAAGGCTTGCGCATACAAGGATTCTGCTTCGCCATAGCGACCTTGTACGTAGTACAGAAATGCTAAATTGTGGAGGCTAGTTGCCACATCGGCATGCTCCTCTCCTAGCAAGCGTTTTCTCAATTCTAAGGCTTGCATGTACAAGCGTTCAGCTTCGCTGTAGCGACCTTGAGATTCATAAAGTCCGGCTAGATTGTTGAGGCTGTTTGCCACATCGGCATGCTCCTCTCCTAGCAAGCGTTTTCTCAATTCTAAGGCTTGCGCATATAAGGGTTCAGCTTCACTGTAGCGACCTTGGTATTCGTAGAGTCCCGCCAGATGGTTGAGGCTATTTGCTACATCAGCATGCTCCTCTCCTAGCAAGCGTTTTCTCAGTTCTAAGGCTTGCATATATAAGGGTTCGGCTTCACTATAGCGACCTTGAGATTCGTAGAGGTCTGCGAGGTTATTCAGGCTATAGGCTAAGTCCATCTCCAGACCCAGCTCTTTTTGTAGCTCAATAGCCTTACGGAAATACTCTATTGCCAGTGCTTGTTCTGTTTTGTAGTCTTGATACTCACCCCGCTCCCGCCTTCTTTGATAGATCTCTCCCATTCTGGTATATAAAGTAGCTAAAAGAGGATCTTTAGCTCCTCTTTGCTGCTCAGTCTGTTGAATTAATTCTTGCAGGTCTTCTAACGGTAAAAAATAAGGGTTATCGTCATCAGTGCTAGGTAATTCGCTTTCATCTAGAGAAATGGGTAAGTTAACAATCTCTTGCCGGGTAATTGCCGCTTTCTTTTTAGATAAAAATCGGAAAATGCCCTTGCGCCAACTCCAAAAATCGGGAGCTTTTTTCCTTAGATTAGCCAGAATTTGGTTTGTTACCCAAAGAACAATTGGATAAGGAAATTCTCGCAATCCCTCGCGTGTCCATTGTAAATAGCCAAAAAAAATTTCCTGTTCTGAGCGCTCAGCTCCCAGTTTAAGAAAGTAAAGTTTCTCAGCACCGATTACAGTAAAAACAGCTTTGCCGCCATTTTGCAGATATTCATCCCTTTGCACCAATTCGGCAATAGCTGCTTTGAGACTTGGTTCTCCTCGCGGTAGTTCTAGTTGATAGGATGGTATATTTTGCTGCAATTCAGCTTCATAGCGCTCAATGACTTGCTTGCGGTAATTGCTGTCGTCACAAACGGCGATCAGCAAACTCAGCATTCCTTCGCTAGCTTCAATGGCAACTAGCAATTCATCGTAAGCTTTCTGATTCTCAACTTCAGGATCTGCTAACTTATTAAGTACCATCAGATCAAACCCCTATCTCTCAATAAATCCGTAACGATGGGGTGAATATCGTACCAGTTTTGGCGATTGCGATACTCTAAGACATAGAGCCCGTGTAGCAAATCTAAAAACTCTGCTTGTTTTGGATCTTCAGGTTGAAACTCTTTGTAGGTTATCTGCAATATTTGATAATCAATTTTGCCTAAAGGAGTAGCAAAATCACTACGTATATTGTTGATAGCTTCTTCTAAAACTTCATTATTAATGGTTAGGGATTGCTGATGAGGCTGACGCCTCACCAGTCGCAGACAAATTCTGCAACATTCATTAGTAATGCGGATTAGCTCCCGCAATACCCCTCCACTATATAAAACAATCGTTTCTGCCGTCTGTGTGTCTAGTAATCTCTCGGAAATACGTTTACTGAGAACCTCAGACAAAATTTTCATCGCTTCAGACCGAGGCACGCCACTAGGCTTGCGGCTCTCTCCTTTTTCAAATAGCTTGATGACAGGCATTACCACAACTTGACCGTTGGTTTCTGTCTCAATCAAAGGTCTGAGAAATTTATCTCGCAAGACAGCAATGGGAATGGTGTAGATAATGCGAAAATTCGGCTGGCAGAGCGCTTTAAGGTTATCTCGATAAATTTCGTTAACTCTTGCTAGCTCTAGTTTGTCTAAGTCATCTATAATAACAAGTATTTCTTTTTTCGTTGCCACCTGAATAACCGCAGCAATTTCATTGATCCGCGCCACTAAGTCAGTGATTTTCCTTTCAAACTCCTGTTTAATCTCATTCCGAATAGCTGCATCAACTTTGAGCTTACCCCTAACAATTTTGAATAAATCAAACCCTGCTGAAGTTTCCTGACTTAACTTTTCTTCCTCAATGCGAGTTTTGGTAGCAAACCATTTATAAAAAGCATCTTTAGTTAATTTGGGAATTTGAACTTGGTTTTTCTCCGCTTCGTACATTAAGTTGACGGCAATGGCAAATAAGATATTGATGTGGTTAACATCTGACATCTCAATGGTGTCTGATATGGAGAAGCAAACTACAAAATATTTGGGCTCGCACGCCCAACTGAACTCAGCTAGCAAGGTAGACTTGCCACAACCACGATGTCCAGTGAAGATAATTTTGGCATCCCCAGAAGGACTATCTTCAACCAGCTGATCTAACTCCTCAATGACATTACTGGCATAGTCTACTTTGAATTTGTCTAGCTCCTTTTGATCCACTAGTGGCAGTAGATCCAAATTTCTGTATGCTTCCCGAAAAGACTCTAATAACTCGTTAGACATCGCGCTAGTTATTTATCTCCTCTAGTATTGCAGAATCGACTGCTTGGACACTTTCGACATGACTATATTAAGATTTAAGAAGGTATTTTTCACCGCGGGTTCAATACACTTTTCTTTGTAGTTCAAATCTTTGATTAGCTCATATCTCCTACGAGACCCAGACAAAACCTAACCAGATTGAGAATCAATCTTGCCCGTCGCAAAAACTTCCATATTGGTGAACATCGCCAATACCGGATCTTGTTTAGCACAAGTGACTATTTAACCTGCGCTGACTTGAAACTCCAGAGTCGCAAACAGTTCATACCTCCTTAACAACCTAACTTGCTAGGCGATTGTATCATTTTAGACTGTTAGGCATAGAAGCCTAGTAGTATTGTTTTCAGCATTCAGCAAATCGTTCCTCATCTGTCTGGTGCTTGAGGATTCTGGAACGGGCGATCGCGCAGTTCAACAAACAAAGCTCGGAAAAACCCTAGATAAATTGAGAAACAGAGCGGACAAGCAAGACAGTGCGACGCACCATTCGGTGTAGCTCAGTCTAAGTAGCAATGTCTTAACGCATTTTATTACTAATATGTCAACCACTTACATACATAAAATTAAGATACGCAGAAGAGGCTCCCCTCATCCCCAAAGGGAAGCTCAAGTTCTCCTTGTCCTCTTCAAGTGATGGTAAGGAAAGCAGATGTGCTGTGGTATAAAAAATGCATAACAATGTCAAGCTTTGGAGCGGCGTTGGGTATTATCTAGGTTGATGTAGATTTGTCACTGAGCGTCTAGTCTCGAACCTTCATGCCAAAAATCAAGCAAATCAGTAAAGTTATAGGCGCTACGATGTTGTACTTGGCGCTAGGGACTCTGTATATGCCAGTTGCCCAGGCACGCAGCCCTAAATTTCTCCTTAAGACTCAATGTGTTAACACTGGAGTCGGAAACTGGAGTCGGACTGATGAGGACGATGTTTCTATAAACAAAGCAGTCTATACAAGTCTTTTTTACATGGGACCGGGCGACGGGTCTGCCTCATTGACTTGTAAAATTACCCCAAATGATAACTATTACTACCAAAAGCTGAATCTAGGATTTGGGATGCGTGACAATGATAGGAGAAGCCCTCCAGTTCTTGTCAATATTTATGCCGATGGAAAGCAGATAGATTCCCGAAGAGTTTCTGCCGGAAGCCAAGCATCTGTGTCGCTGGATGTTACCAATGTCACAAATGTTTCAATAGAAACTGTGTGTTCTGAGAGCTCGCGGTATTGTGACCGAGTTTACTTCTTTAAAGCTACATTAGTACCGATTCCTCCACCTCCTACTCTGAAAAAGTAGCAAGTTGCGCAACTTTTACTTGCGAACGAAGAGATTAGGGAGAGCAGGGGCTTCGGACCATGTGTAGTGGATGGGGGCGTTTTTTCTCCCCCCCACCCCGGCCCTTTCTGCTTAAGGTTGGCAGGTTATCGCTCTGTAAATGTTTGTACTGACATGGGTATAAAATAGGGAGCTAAAAAGGAGCTACTTGCTCTGCTCTAAAGGCTCGCTAGTCTGGCTTTGGGTTGAACTGGGACTCGGCTTTGGACTGTTGCTGGGACTAGGACTCGGCTGTTCAGCTTTCTGCTTCTGTTTCGCTGCTACAGCCAATTCGTGCAATTTCTGTTTCCAATACTGAATATTGGGAAAATCAGGATTTTGTTCGTAGGCAGACACATCTTTCCAACGGCCTTCATTGAATGCTTGTTCAGCATCATTGTATGTTGCTTCGGCAGTTGACCAGTTTTTTCGCCACTGGTTAACCGTATCCTGCGCCTGCTGGTAAGTCGAACTGTTTGAAGGAATAGAGAGGGCTAGCGCGATCGCTCCCTCAAAGTCTCCTGACTGAAATTTTTCTGTTGCTTTCCCCAAAATGCTAGTTCCCTGATCTTTGGGAGTAGGTTGCTCAACTTTTATTCTGGGTGGGTTGGCTGAGTCGTCAGGTTTTGGTTTTGAAATTGCCGGAGAGGGAGTGGAGGCCAGAGGCTCATCAGCTACTACCTGAATAGGTATTTTAGTAGCTTTCAGACAGGAGTTCATTTGTTGATTATTTGCTAAAACGTCTAAGTGAACCCAAGCCAAACGTCCTTCAGGAAGTTTAACCTCTATCCAGCCGCGCTCTGTCCTCTTTCCAGAAACAGTAAACTTTGTTTCTGCCTGGGTGGTAGTAATAATATTCTGAGGATTGGCAGAAGTAGGTTCAGAGCGGATATTTGATTGCGGAGTAATCACAGCAAAGCAACTGGTTTTTGCCGGAGCATTTGCCTGGTATGTCCTATAGGCAAGACTGCCGCCTACTACACCGCAAAAAGCAGCAATACCTGCCCAAATAAGTATTGGCAAGCGAGATGGACGAGAAACTGAGGGGGATGAGCTTGCCGAAGCCACAACTTGCTGTTGAGAGGAATAGTGAGTAACAGCAGGGAGCGTCTTCTGTCCAGAGACAGGAAGAGGGGGTGGTGCAGATGAGAGATCGGGGTGCGGGGATCTTGCGGGAGCAGCTGGCTGGATGGGCGCTGGAAAATTGGTGATTTGCTGCAATGCCTGCAAAGCCTCAGTCGCGCTGTGATAGCGGTACATGAAGTGGTAGCGTACCATCTTGTTCAGTACGAGTGCTAACCCCGTACTGACAGGTACGAGGTGTTGCCAGAGGATTTCGCCTGTTTGGGGATCTTCTGGGAGTTGCAGTGGCACTATACCTGTTAGTGCCTGGATGCCAATTATCCCTAAGGAATAAATATCACTGCTGGGGCGTGGTTGACCTTTCGCCTGTTCGCTAGCCATATAGCCGGGAGTGCCAACAGCAATGGTGCCGCTGACCTGTATTTGGGGCACCGCCATCTGGCTTCGGACTTGCTTAACAGCACCAAAATCAAGCAGGACTAACCTGTTGTCCCGCCGCCGTCTGATCATGTTATCGGGCTTGATATCGCGATGGATAACTCCCTGACTATGGACAAATTCCAGAATTCCCAAAACTTCTTGCAGCATCTGAATCACTAGGCTCTCCTCCCAGTGTTGCCCTGGTCGCAGTTCCGCGCTTAAAGGATGCCCTTCGATGAATTCCTGCACTAAATAGAATTCTTGGTTGTGCTCAAAGTAAGCTAAAAGCCGGGGAATTTGGTCATGGTAGCCCAGCCGTTCCAGGGTTTCCGCTTCGCTGGTGAACATACGCCGAGCAACTTCCAAAAAGTTGGGATCGCTACTAGCGGGCTTGAGATGTTTGACAACGCAGGTAGGGTTGCCAGGGCGTCGTGTGTCCTTAGCTATGTAGGTTTGACCGAATCCACCCGCACCCAGAACTTGTATAACTTGGTAACGCCCATCTAGTAACTGACCGATCATGGTGTGACTCACCCCTTGAGGATGTACGCTCAATACTAATACCACTGGGATCGCTTGTACAAATCCGCAGTGTTTATTAAAAGATTTGGGTAATTCTTTTTAAAATTTGATTTATCACTCCTAATGCCGAAATTCACTAACCTTGCCAGTTGGCAGCAGGCTGAGCTGCTGATGCAACCAGCTTTCATCCGGATTATCGACAATATTCGCAAACAGCTGGAGCAATCAGCTTGGAAAGGAACCTATCAGGATATACTAATTTGGCCACAGGGAACATTAGAGGAAACCAAAACCACTGTAACCAATCTGCGGCAGCAGATGGAAGTCGCAACACCTGAGGAGGCAGCTGAGATAGAACAGGCTTTAGCTAATTTGCCATCTCCCTACCCTGGTTATGTACTTTGTCTACAGTATCAAGGCCGACAAGTTAATGTCGATCTATGGGAGCTTTGTTATCAGGTCTGCTTTCGGAATTATATCCCTGCACTTGGCGAAGCAGTAAGCCAGGAAGTTGAAATTGATACCAGTCTAATTGATGAGACTGGCGATGTGGATTGGCAGTCTTTGGATGTCAAGGCTCGGCAGTTGGTAGAAAATCTGTTTGCAAGTTTGCCCTCTGAGTGAAAAATCTCTACTTCAGAACCTAAGGATAGAAGAGAAAAGGCGATCGCTATACTAAAATACCAATCTAGAGCATCGGTCAAGTATTCATATTTCAGTGGTGCTGGGCTGTTCTTGAGCAGGGAGAGCAAGGTGAACTTACATCCATATACTTTCCGTAGCTCTACAGAAAGAACAGTTAATTTGTCAATTTCTATTACTTGACCGACTCCCTAGACTGACTGAAGCGATTTTGGATTATGGGCACTATTACCGTATCCAAATCAAACAGTTTCACTAGAACGTACCTGTCTGTCATCGCGATGATGGCAGCTAGGACTTCAGCTCGGTGTCAGTACTCCCTGGACTGAGTTGTGGCCAACTCTCACCCAACATGATGGGCAAGAACAAGATACCGAACATCCCAAGCGTTCCTATTTTCACTAGCGCATACATGCCTATAAAGGCTGTCGTAGCGCACGACCACTTCCTAGATTTATCCTGAAGGTTAACTAAAGTCGTGAACACTAAATTGGTCGATATTTTTAAGAGTTTAAAGCCAGCGACCTTACACTTAATCAGACTCAATGTCTCAATAATTTTTGTACTACTTTGTCAGCTATTTGGCCTAAATAAGTTCAGCTATTTTACCAATAGTCTGTACAGGTTTTACGGATAAAATCTTAGATACCCAATCTAAAAATAATTGAAGGAGTAGATATGGATTTAAGTAATATTATTATAAAATATATTCAAGTGGTTTGGATATATATATTAACTACCTGGGTATTATTTTGGTTTTTTCCTGATACTTGGAATGCTTGGCTGGCTATCAATAGTAATGTTGAAGTGGCAATTACAATGACATTCAGTATATTTTTAATTCTTCTAGCGATTGCCATATTAGCTGTGATCGGGGTTGTTCTGATCGTTTTGTGTTTTTTCCTTGTAGATCAGTTAGATAACTTCATAAACACCCGATGGCAATAAAATAAAGCTCTTAGCTATGCATATAATAGCTGATAAAATAATATAAAAATCATGAATATATTTTTTAGGTAAAGTTAAGAGCTGCCACTCCACCCACACTCACCTACTTTGATGCTAAAACTTGTTAAAGAACGACTTGACGATTTATCATGAAACACATGACTGAACAAAAACATCTCAATCCTTGGAACTACAAACCTTGGTGGTGCCAACCCTGGTCAATTCTTCTGACAGGTGTCACCCTAATTAGCAGTAGCTGGTTTCTATTCAAGACCATTTGGGTAACAGTTGTCATTGCCATCCCTCTACTGACATGGATGAGCTTTTTCCTATTAATATGGCCCAAACTCATAATCAACAGCGGCCTTTTGGATTCCGCGCAGAAACCTCTACAGGATGCGGTTCTAGAGAAATAAGACAATTCACCGATTGATGTAAAATGTCAACCCTGAAAAAACTGCAAACCATACTCACTTGTACCTAATCTTTAACCCCAAAATCACAGATGCCAAAATTAAGGTCACAACATTAGCGGTAATAATGGGAACATCGCCCACAGAAAAGCCATACACCAACCATAAAATGATACCTATACAAAGAGTAATTAGCATACTCCAGGAAAGGTCATTGGCTGATTTCGACTTCCAAGTTTTGATGACTTGAGGCAAATAGGCAATGGTAGTGAGTAATCCGGCTGTTAGCCCTAAAGTAGTGATGAAATCAAATTCCATTTTGTGCGGTTTTTTCATTAGAGTTAGCTGGAATGCAATCATACAGCTAACTCGATCAGCTTAGTGCGGTTACAGCCAGATCGTGCTTTATAATTCTATATCTTGAGTTTTCAATTATCCTGTGGGTTTGGGCATTTTATCTTGCCCGATACCCACAACCTGAGATTTGTCCAATATGAAGATGCACCCTAACACGGTCATTATGAGACTGGAAATAAACAAAAACAACTCCCGAATTCACCCCCCCTCCAATGATGGGACAAGGGAAGGGCAGAGAGTAACTTTAGTAGGCATTTAGCAAAACGGTAAAAGAAAAAGCCGAGAAAAACCCGAATTCAAGCTCAACGTCCCCTTATCCCCTTGAATGCGGCATTGAAGTCAAGAGACCTTATTGGTAACATTTTCAGTGACTAGCACCCGGCGTGAATGCTAGGTGATTAAAAAGGCTAGCAACATTACCATGCCAACATCTGTAATTGACAGCAACGACGCAGCAGCCATCCAAGCAGCGCGGGAGAAGGTTGCTGTGTGCGATCGCTCCAACTGGGGGCGAATTCAGGTTTCGGACGAAGACCGCATCCGATTTTTACATAATCAAACTACAAACGATTTCCAGCAACTCAAACCAGGACAGGGCTGCGACACAGTTTTTGTGACATCGACGGCTCGCACCATTGACTTAGCAACCGCTTATGTGCTGGAAGATACTGTGCTGCTGCTCGTTTCACCCAATCGCAGCCAGCAGTTGATGGAATTGATGGATCGTTATATCTTTTTCTCCGACAAGGTGCAACTCAAAGATGTGACTACTAACACAGCTACCTTCAGCCTGATTGGGTCACAGAGTGATGCCCTACTAAAACAACTGGGTGCTGATCTACTCATCGGTCAACCCTATGGGGCTCATCAACTGTTACCGTTACTTGAGACAGAGGTGCGGGTAGCTGTCGGTAGTGGTTTGGCGCTACCGGGGTATACACTCATCTTGCCATCTGAGAATGCAGCAACGTTCTGGAGCAAGTTATTATCATCTGGAGCAGTAGCGCTAAGTGAAACAGGTTGGGAACAACTGCGCATAGAGCAAGGACGCCCAATACCAGATCGTGAACTTACTGAGGATTACAACCCCTTGGAAGCTGGGCTGTGGCAGACAATTTCATTCAGTAAAGGCTGCTACATTGGTCAAGAGACAATCGCCCGCTTAAATACTTACAAAGGTATAAAGCAGCACTTGTGGGGCATTCGCCTCCGCTCACCAGCCCAGCCAGGAAGTGTGATCACTGTGGGCTCAGAAAAAGTCGGCAAGTTGACTAGTTATACAGAAACTGAGCAGGGTGCTTTCGGACTTGGTTATGTACGTGCCAAAGCTGGCGGTGCAGGTCTGAAAGTAAAAGTGGGAGAAAGTGAGGGTGAACTCGTCGATGTTCCCTTTGTAAGTCATAATTATGTGTGATTGTGGGACAGGCATGGTGCTTGTCCTTCTAGATCAGGGGCAGGCTTTTCCGTTCAACCTTAAAAAAATGCCCATTACGGGCGCGGGTGAAATTTGTGATAGAGCATTGCTGCAACTGGTCGGTCACCTAGCAAATGCCGTTCAACGACAACCGGCACTTCATCAGGGTGGACGCCACTATACCAAACCTGATCAGGACAAATCATTACCATTGGGCCATTACCACATTGTCCCAGGCAACCGCAGCCGATCACAGTAGCACCCATGACTGGGCAAGCTTGGAAAGCTGCGAGGACTTTAGATGACCCCTGCTGGCGGCAGGTGCGGTTTTGACAAACTAGTATACGTCTAGGAGATGACATGGATGAGTACTCTTGATGGTTTGTGGTGCACTCCATCGACTTTTCCTACCCTGTCCATAGATGATGTCCATGTATGGCGTGCTGAACTTGACCAACCAGTATGGCGTCTTCAGCAACTGGCACAGGTGCTTTCACCTGAGGAGATCAAAAGAGCAGAACGTTTTTACTTTGAGCAGCACAGGCAGCGCTTCATTGTCGGACGAGGGTTACTCAGGACTATTCTGAGTAACTACTTAGGACTAGAGCCAGCGGAATTACACTTTCATTATGGCGATCGCGGCAAGCCCTCCCTTGCAGAAAGTAGTGGTAATTTCTTAGCTTCCCCCCTTCTAAAGGGAACTGAAGGAAGTCTTAGGACACTTCGGTTTAATTTATCCCACTCTTGTGATCTTGCCCTCTATGCTTTCACGCTTAATCGGGAAATAGGTATAGATATAGAACAGATTCGTCCGATAGAAATGGAGCAGCTTTCCCAACGCTTCTTTGCACCTCAAGAAAGTGCTGTGTTGCTTGCTCTCCCTGCTGAACAGAGGAGTCAGGCTTTTTTCAATTGCTGGACTCGTAAGGAAGCTTATATCAAAGCAAGGGGAGATGGATTGGCTTTGCCTCTGGATCGGTTTGAGGTAACGCTGGCTCCCGGAGAACTGGCTAGGCTTGTGAGTATTGAAGGCGATCGCTCCTTAGCCGGATACTGGTCTCTCCAGGAACTGAACCCTGGTACAGGCTATGCTGCGGCGATCGCTGTAGAAGGACAGGACTGGCGCATGAGCTGCTGGCAATGGCCAGAATAGTGAAATATCCAATCGTTGAGGGAGCAGAATTTGCTTCTCGTGTTAGATGTAGGAATGGAATAATTTACTTTTTGTAGTTCCCTTATAGATAGCACTAACTGCTAATGGTTAATTGTTTGCAAGTATAGGAAAAAACTTAGTCATCTGTGTGGAAAAGTCTTCTATCCTGGGATAGTGCGTGCAGAAAAAGGGTTGTACATTGAGGCAGATCAAAGTCCCCATCCAGCCACCGCATCGAGAGCTAAGTGGTCGTGCTCCGACGGTAAAACGATTTAGCTACTGGCCTCGTACTACTGTATTATCGGCTTTATATCTGCTCGGACTTACCGCCGCTTCCTCACCAGTGGCGACACGTCCCGAGGTAGAACTGAAAGTGGGCATTGTGCAGCGATTTGGTGAAAAACCGACTGATCAGCTGACAGTGAAAGCAACTAACGGCGATCGCTTAACCTTGCGATTTCTCAGCAGCGACGAGATCAAGCCGCAAACTCTTCAGGTTGACAGCATCAAGCTAGAAGTGGCAATGCAGCCTCTACCAGCACCGATATTAGAGGAGCAGCTTGTCCTTGGCAACTACCGCAGTTTTGAAACAGCAGAAGACGGTGCTCAGCAGTGGCGAGATCAGGGAATTGAGGTCGAGATCGCCCAGCCAGACCACTGGCAGGTTTGGGCGAAACGAGATGTTTACAAAACACCTTTACTTCGTCGTCTGCTGCTGCAAAGTTTGAAAGCTGCCGGAGATCGAACAGCTTACCTTGATACCCAAATCCAGACCAGGCAACCACGCGTGTCCTGGGTGGTGAATGGCTATCGCTACAACCGACTTTCTCTAGATATTGCCAGCAGCAAAAATCCGATTGAAGTGAGCAAAGGAGCAAACCACAGTTCTGGTCGTCTCTACGCCGGAAGCTTACAGATGCAGCCGAATGCCTACGGTACCTACACTCTGGTCAACCAAGTCCCACTAGAAACTTATCTGCGGGGGGTTGTGCCTAACGAAATTGATGGTGGTGCCCCTTATGCTGCTAATGAAGCCCAGGCTATCATTGCCAGGACATATGCCTTGCGAAACTTGCGTCGGTTTGCTGCTGATAATTACCAAATGTGTGCAGATACCCAATGCCAGGTTTATTACGGACTAACGGGTACAGTTCCCATCGCCGATAAAGCAGTCGCGGCCACAAAAGGTTTAGTACTAACTTATCAGAATGAGCTAGTGGATGCCCTTTATTCGAGTACTACAGGAGGCATCACAGCCCCCTTCGACGATGTCTGGAATGGGGCAGGACGTCCCTATCTGCAAGCTATAGTTGATTCAGCCGCAAAGGTTTGGGACTTGTCGCAGCATAGTTTGGCTTCTGAGGAAAATTTCCGCCAATTCATTAACTTAAAGGAGGGATTTAATGAAACTGGCAAGTCAACATTCCGCTGGCACCGAGAAAGTAGTTTGATAGAGATAACGCAAGACTTGCAGCGCTATCTCCAGAAAAATAAAAATCCCCAAGCTAATTTTCGAACGATTAAGCAGATGCAGGTAGTGAAGCGATCGCCCAGTGGTAGGATTCTTAAACTCGCCGTGCAAACTGATAAGGGTATAGTTGAGATTTTTAAAGATGATGTCCGCAGCGCTTTTGTTGCCCCTCGCAGTACACTTTTCTATCTAGAGCCAATTTACGCTGCTGACAAAAGCTTAAAGGGCTATGCCTTTATAGGAGGTGGATTTGGCCATGGTGTAGGCATGAGTCAAACTGGTGCCTATAGTCTCGCCAAGCTGGGTTGGTCTAGTCAGCAGATTCTCAACTTTTACTATCCCGGCAGTCAACTTCAACCTATCAGTGATTCGATTGTCCTCTGGCCAGATACACAAGCACGCTAAACAG
>CAZZWA010000033.1:0-2931 GCA_964657555.1 uncultured Microcoleus sp. | reverse complement strand
AGCGCTGAGTGCTGAGTAAAGGCTCTGGAGCGGGAAGCTCAAATCTGGAAACAGAGTTAAGTATTTCCCACTCAGCACACGCTATGCACCGCTACGCCAGTATTTGTGCGCGAGCGCTATATAATACTCGGCACTCAGCACTTTTAGTACAGCTCTTCTTCTTGGTGAGTGATGATTGTGGCATCAGATTTAGGATAGGCTACACAGGTTAAGACATAACCAGCCTCAATTTGATCGTCATCCAAGAAAGATTGGTCAGATTGGTCAACTTCACCTGCTTCAAGTTTGCCAGCACAAGTCGAGCAAGCACCAGCACGGCAGGAGTAAGGTAGATCAAGCCCTTGTTCTTCAGCAGCGTCAAGAATGTAAGTATCGTCGGAAACCTCAATTGTTTGGTCGATTCCTTCAGCCTCGTTCTTTAACGTAACTTTATACGTTGCCATTTCGCGTTCCTCTCAACTATTGGAAATTACGGTGTTAATTCACAATGAAGCGTACCACTCAAATGACTTCACTCATGTGAAGGTCTGAGTTTGTGGTTTCCTTCTTTTCTGATACTACGAGAAAACATAGAGCCATTAGCACTCTATTAGTGCTCGGGGTGAACGGTATTCATAATTAAATTTTCTATTTCCATCCTAATTACTTATACTTATCATAATTTTCGGAAACGGGTGCTACGATATCTGTCGGCAGAACAATATGGAGTAATCAAGGGTTCATAATGAACACCTTGCTTTACTTTAAAATAGAAAATTGTATTAGCAGTTATTATCAATATAATTGAGAAGGACAATTAATACTTAACAGGAGCCAGCGGCTCAGGCAATTTAGATAAATTTATTTCTTCGGATTGTCTACGAGTTAGCAGCAAAAGTTGCAAGATGCCTATAGCAGTTGATCACTCTCCTCAAGTTCGCCAGTTGCCGATTCGAGTTGGTTTGGTAGGAACTGGTTATGTAGCTAAGTTACGGGCAGAAACATTAAAATCCAACTCGCGTGCTCATCTAGTGGTAGTAGCGGGTCATACATTGGCGCATTCAGAGGAATTTAGTCAAACTTACCAGGTGCAGAGTGCAGGTACTTGGGAGCAGTTGGTAGAGCGTCCGGATCTTGATTTGATTGTTGTCTGTACCATTAACCGCGACCACGAGGCGATCGCCACAGCCGCACTCAAAAGCGGCAAGCATGTTGTCGTAGAATATCCCCTTTCTCTAGATCTGGCAGGAGCCGAAGAATTAGTTGCCCTAGCTAAGGTGCAAGACAAACTCTTGCATGTGGAGCACATAGAGCTGTTAGGCGGTCTGCATCTAGCACTGCGGCAATCTTTACCAACAATTGGCACGGCTTTTTATGCCCGTTACAGTACTATTAACCCTCAGCGACCAGCACCTCAACGCTGGACTTATCATCCAGAGCTGTTCGGCTTCCCTCTGATCGGCGCTCTTTCGCGAATCCAACGGTTTACCGATCTGTTTGGTTCTGTAGCATCTGTCAGCTGTCAAAGTCGGTATGAGGGCGACTCAGAATTCTACAAAACCTGTATCTGCACGGCTCAACTGAAGTTTAGTAGCGGTCTGGTAGCAGAGTTAATTTATGGTAAAGGGCAAAGCCTCTGGCAGTCTAGTCGCCTGTTTGAGGTTCATGGGGAACAAGGAGCGCTCATCTTTGATAGAGATGAGGGTAAGTTGGTGAGGGAGGACGGAACAATGCCAATTGAAATGAGCAGTCGCCGAGGCTTGTTCGCTAAAGAAACCGTTATGGTGTTAGACCACTTAATCGACGGCACACCCCTATATGTAACGCTAGATGCCAGCTTGTATGCTCTCAAAGTTGCTGACGCCGCTCGTCGTTCTGCTCAAACAGGTGAGACGATAGTCCTTAGTCCTTAGTCATTTGTTTATGACTAATAACCAATGACCAATTGCACATGCTACCTCTTCATGGACGGCTACAGCGAACCTTACGACAAAGACAATTATTGCAGCGAAACCAGCGATTACTTGTAGCTGTGTCTGGAGGGCAGGATTCACTCTGCTTATTGAAATTGCTGCTGGATCTGCAACCGAAGTGGGATTGGCATCTGGGGATGGCTCACTGTGACCATCGGTGGCAGTGGGATGTTGGAAATGCTGAGCATGTTGAACGGATAGCGCAATCTTGGCAAGTTCCCTTTTACCTGGAAACAGCAGTTGAAATAACTCAGAGTGAAGCAGCAGCACGGCAGTGGCGCTATCAAGCTCTAACTGAGATGGCTCAGGAATACGGATATGAATGTATTCTGACTGCTCATACACAAAGCGATCGCGCTGAAACTGTCCTTTATAACCTAATTCGCGGTAGTGGTGCCGATGGCTTGCAAGCTCTCTGTTGGAGACGTCAGCTAGCTGCGGGGATACAATTGGTGCGTCCGCTTTTAGAAGTAACGCGTGCTGAGACATTTCAGTTTTGTCACGACTTGCATCTGCCGATTTGGGAAGACCGTACCAATCAAGACCTCAAGTATGCCCGTAATCGTATTCGCCAAGAGTTAATCCCTTATTTACAAACCCACTTTAATCCACAAGTTGAGCAATCTCTAGCCCAAACATCTGAACTGTTGAGAGCAGAGGTGGAATACATGGAAAAAGAAGCTCAAGCGCTACTGCAAAAGGCGGTGGGGACATGGGGACACGGGGACACGGGTACTCTGGCTCAGCGGCGCGACAGCGCGGGACAAGGGGAACAAGAAAGACAAGCAAGATTTGGCAAAACTCTTTTCTCTCCCAATCCCCAATTCCCTACAGGAAAAAACCCCAACTCCCTAAACCGCCGTGTATTGCGTCAGGCTCCTCTGGCTCTACAACGCCGCGCTATGCGGCAGTTTCTCTCCACAGTCCTACTCAGTGCTCCCAGCTTTGAGCAAATAGAAAAACTAACCGCTTTAATTAC
>CAZZWA010000032.1:2465-23453 GCA_964657555.1 uncultured Microcoleus sp. | reverse complement strand
TTTCGCTACTACCGTCTTCCTATGGAGTTTCAAGAATTGGTAGTTGTTGCTGACCGCTTCCACCTCAAGCCTTTGCTGCATTTGATTAACAACGACGGACAATTCTACATCTTAGCTCTCAGTCAAAATGAGGTGAGATTGCTTGAGGGTACACGTTACAGCGTTAAGGAAGTGGATTTAGAAAACTTGCCTAAGAGTATGACTGAAGCTCTCCAGTATGACGAGACTGCCAGGGAGGGTCAGAACCGGATTGCCACATCAAAAGGGGGAACCTCCAATTCTTTCCAACAACCAGGTAGTTTTCACGGGCAGGGGAGCCCCGACCGAGATGATATCAAGCAGGACATTCTGCAATATTTTCACTTAATTGATGGTACATTGCAAGAATTTTTGCGGAATAAGAAAGAGCCTTTGGTGTTGGCAGGAGTTGAGTATTTGTTTCCCATATACAAAGAGGCGAACACTTACCAAAATTTGGTAGAGGAAGGTATCACAGGCAATCCGGAAATCCTGAAGCCAGAAGAATTGCACGCTCAGGCTTGGCCGATTGTTGAGCCGATCTTTCAGCAGAATGTTGAGCAGGCAGTAGAGCAGTACAATGAACTGGCCGGAGCAGATCCAAGCAAAGCCTCCCACGATATTAAAGAAATCATCCAAGCTGCTTATTACCAACGAGTTGACTTTTTATTTGTGGCAGTGGGTCGGCAGCACTGGGGCCATTTCGATCCAGAGAAGATGACTGTAGATTTACATTCAGAACCAGAGCTGGAGGATGAGGATATGCTGGATTTTGCCGCTGTTCATACCCTTTTGAATGGGGGCACGGTTTACGCAGTTGAGCCAGAAAAGGTACCAGATCAGGCCCCTGCAGCAGCAATTTTTCGCTATTAATGATTAAACTGATATCCCGTCTAAAGGTTGGGAGATTTCATAATAATTGGTAATGGGTAATTGTTTTACCCATTACCAATCACCCATTACTCAAGTTAACGGGCGGCTGTTCGTTCCCCACCTAGAAGCACGAGGGCTGAAGAGCCGAATTTCTGCGCTGTTCTCTGATTATGCTACTCTTGTTAAAACTTACCTTGTAGCTTTTTTAAATAAAAATGGTTGCTCTGATAATGAAACGATCCTATGGACTGGTGTGATCGCAGCTATATACCCTCTTTAACCCCTTAGGTTAAAAGGGAATAAGTGGGAACCCTGCTCTCCCACTTTTACAATAAAAATATTTTGTCAGAAAAATATAAAGGAACACTCAAGTACAACTAAGAGTCTGACAAGGTGATAAATTTCATGAGGCTAATTAAGGTCAAACTATTTAAATATTTTACTTTTTTTTAACTGCTGTGGGTTAGCCGGATAAATCATCAGTTTAAATAAGCTGAAATGCTAATAAAAATTAGCAAATTTACTGATTTCTAATCTTGGTAGCTAAGGGATAATTTGTATAGCTGCATTAGCGTCTAACTAGAATAAAAGATATGTGGGAAATCTTAAAGCAGTTATTTTCGCCGCGTCAGTATATTCTTCACGGTCACTGTTACTTGTGGCAGTCCCAACTGATATGGCTGCACATTGTCAGTGATTTACTGATTGCGATCGCCTATTACTCAATTGCGGCGATGCTCATCTATTTCGTTTACAAACGCAGTGATGTTCCCCTTTTAGGGATATTTGGCTTATTCGGAGCATTCATCATCCTCTGCGGCACAGGTCACTTCATGGAAATTTGGACGCTCTGGTATCCAGCTTACTGGCTAACAGGTATCGAGAAAGCAATAACTGCCCTAGTTTCCTGCTACACTGTCCTACAAATGGTATCGCTATTGCCTCAATTCCTAGATCTACAAACACTAGAGGGACTGGAAGCAATCAACCGGGAACTCCAAAATCAGATTGTTGAACGTCAGCAGGCAGAACAAACTCTACATAGTATCTTAGCAAGCACAGCTTCAGTGACTGGGCAAGAATTTTTCCCGGCTCTGGTGCAAAATTTGGCCAGATCTCTGGATGTTCGGGAGGTTTATGTTGCAGAAATAGCGAACAACCAATCTCGAAGGGTAAAAACTCTTGCTTTCTGGGTAAATGGTGAAGCAGGGGAGAACTTCGAGTATGCCCTCACAGATAGCCTCTATAAATCTGTTGTAGAACAGGCAAAGTTATGTTTCTATCCCGAAGTCCAGCAATTCTTCCCTAAAACTTTAAGGTTAGAGGCGATGGGAGATACCTGTTACCTGAGCGTACCACTATTGGATGGAGAACAGCAGGCAATCGGATTGCTATGTATCAATAGCGATCGCCCTTTAGCAAATGAGGAAAACGCTAGGGCAATTGTCACAGTATTGGCTACCAGAGCTGCTGCCGAACTGCAACGCCAAAAAGCTGAATATGCCCTGCGCCACGCTTACGACGAATTGGAAATTCGGGTCAATGAGGCAACCCAAGGACTGCGCCAACGCACAGCTGAGCTAGTTAAGACAAATGCAGCACTAGAAACAGAAATTCAAGAAAGAATTGCGGCAGAATCCGCCTTGCAAACTAGTGAAACTCGCCTGAGAAAACAGCAAGCCGGGTTACTGGAACTGGCAAAAAGTCATAAACTCTATGAGGGAAACTTCAGTGAGGCTTTAAGAGAAATTACTACCCTAGCTTGCCATACCCTGGAAGTCGAACGAGGAAGTGTGTGGTTTTACAACAACCACAAATCTGAAATTAACTGCGCTAATTTGTATGAACTGACTCCCAACCGACACAGCCAGGGCATGAAACTTGGTGTCGCTGACTATCCAAGATATTTCCAGTCTCTAGAAACCAACCAGGTGATTGCCGTCCACGATACTCAAATTGACCCTCGAACTCAAGAGTTTAGTGCGTCTTCCCTGACTCCCTTATCAATTACCTCCAGGTTAGATACTCCTATTCATATGAAAGGGCAAGTAGTAGGAGTAATTTGTTTAGAGCATACAAGAACAAAAAGATTTTGGGCAATTGAAGAGCAGAACTTTGCCAGTTATCTAGCATATATGACTTCTTTGGCAATAGAATCGTGCGAACGCCAACAAGCAGAAGAGGCACTGCAACGCAATAACGCTATTTTGAGAGCGCAACAACAAGCTGCAATTGACGGGATATTAATTGTTGATGAAAACAGAAGAATCACCAGTTATAACAGTCGCTATCACCAGATGTGGCATGTTCCTAAGGAGTTGCTGGAATTGAGAGACAATCGAATGCTGCTTACTTTTGTTCTCCCCAGTCTTCAACAGCCTCAAGAATATCTAGCCAAGGTAGAGTATCTCTACAGCCACCCCAGCGAATCCAGTCAAGATGAAATTTACTTAAAAGACGGGCGTGTTTTTGACCGTTACTCAGCACCCGTGACTGACGTAGAAGGAGCGAGGTTCGGCAGAATTTGGTATTTCCGTGACATTACAGAACGCAAATGCTTAGAATTAGCCCTCCGACGAATGGCAGAGCGGGAGCGAGCAATTTCCAGAGTGATTCAGCAGATGCGCCAGACATTAGAGCTGGAGGAGATTTTCAGCGCTACAACTCAAGAACTGCGGCAAGCTCTCAGTTGCGATCGCATTGTGATTTATCGTTTCAACCACGACTGGAGTGGGGAATTTGTTTCCGAATCGGTAGCAGTGGGATGGAGATCGCTGATCGACAAACAAACACATGCAGTTGCTCTAAGTGAGGGAACTGTTGCTCAAGCCACTTGCTTTGTGAGAAAGCTAGCCGATCAACCAGGACAAGATACCGATACTTACCTGCAACAGACTCAAGGCGGTGTTTATCGCCAAGGGACAAGTTACCTCTGTGTTCCAGACATCTATAAAGCTGAGCTTGGATCTTGTGACCTCGAACGCCTAGAGCGCTTACAAGCTAGAGGTTACATCACCGTACCCATCTTCTGTGGCCAGCAACTTTGGGGATTGTTGGCAGCTTACCAGAATTCAGCTCCCCGCCAGTGGGAAGAGACAGAAATCAGGATGATGGTTCAAATAGGGACTCAGTTGGGCGTTGCCGTACAACAGGCAGAATTGTTAGCGCGAACTCAATACCAGGCAGAAGAGCTGAAAGAAGCCAAGGAAGCCGCCGATGCTGCCAACTGCGCCAAAAGCGAATTTCTTGCCAACATGAGCCACGAACTAAGAACACCACTTAACGCCATCCTGGGCTTTACCCAAGTGATGCAGCACAACTCATCCCTATCTACTGAACAGCAGCAATACCTAAATATTATCAGTCGCAGTGGCGAGCATCTGCTGGAATTGATTAACGATGTTCTGGAGATGTCAAAAATCGAGGCTGGGCGAGTCACGCTATACGAAAGTATTTTTAATCTCCATCGTCTGCTTGATAGTCTCGAACATCTGCTTCAACTCAAAGCTCGATCCAAGGGCTTACACCTCAGCTTTGAGCGTACTGCCCAAGTCCCTGAATATGTAAAAACCGACGAAAGTAAACTGCGTCAGGTTTTGATTAACCTCCTGGGTAACGCCATCAAATTTACTGAGTCAGGCAGGGTGACATTGAGAGTGTCAGTAGTTAGTTGTCAGTTGTTCTTTGCTACTAACAACAGACAACTGACAATTTTGTTTGAAGTAGAAGATACTGGACGCGGCATAGCCTCCAATGAGTTAGATCAGTTGTTTAAACCCTTTACCCAAACTGAAACAGGATTGAGATCTGGGGAGGGAACGGGTTTAGGTTTACCCATTAGCCAAAAATTTGTGCAACTGATGGGTGGGGAGATCGCCGTCAGTAGTCGGCTAGATCAGGGAGCCAAGTTTGCTTTTGAGATCCAGGTGAAGCAGAGTGAAGAGATTCCTATTAAGACAACTCAACCCATCCGTAAAAAAGTCATAGGTTTAGCGCCTGAGCAATCCGTGTATCGCATTCTGATTGCGGAGGATAATCTAACGAATCGCCTTCTCCTAGTCAAGCTCCTCAGTGGTTTGGGCTTTGAAGTGCGGGAAGCTGAGAATGGTCAACAAGCCATAGATATGTGGCAGAGTTACTCACCGCACTTGATCTGGATGGATATGCGGATGCCCGTAATAAATGGCTATGAAGCTACAAAACGTATCAAAGATTCCTTGAAAGGTCAGGCAACAGTGATTATTGCTTTGACAGCTAGCGCCTTTGAGGAGCAGCGACACGCTATCTTAGCAGCAGGATGCGACGATTTTGTGCGTAAGCCCTTTCGAGAAGAAGAGCTGTTGGTAAAAATGAGCAAATATTTGGGCGTGAAATATATCTATGAAGAGGAGGCGATAATTGGAGAGAGGATAAAGGATAAAGGAGGAAATACAGCTTTTATCCTTGATGCTTCATCTGTGAGAGAGATGCCAAGGTCTTGGGTTGAACAACTATATCATGCAGCAGCCCAAGGCAGCGATCTGCTAACTTTCCATCTGATTGAGCAAATCCCTGAAAAAAATGCTTCTCTGGCTGTTGCTCTTACTGATTTAATCAAGAACTTCCAGTTTGATCGAATTATGGAATTAGCTCAATCAATTGAAGAATAGGAGATTTAAAAGAAAGCGAAAAACTGCAACTCTAGTCAGGTATACCTGTTTTTTAAACCTTATAAAGCCATTTCACAAAATGTAATGAATGACATTATAGCTAGCATATCTAAGGCTGATATTCTTGTGGTTGATGATACACCAGACAACATACGCCTTTTATCCATCATGCTGCTGGAGGAAGGATACAACGTTCGTAAGGCATTAAGTGGGCAGATGGCATTGACGGCAGTCAAAACTGTTCTACCTGATTTAATTTTACTGGATATCAGTATGCCAGGGATGAATGGTTATGAGGTCTGTAAGCTTCTAAAAGAAGATACTCAAACTCGCTCTGTACCAGTCATTTTCTTAAGTGCTTTAGATGATGTAATAGATAAGGTCAAAGCTTTTCGAGTCGGGGCGGTAGACTATATCACTAAGCCGTTTCAAGTTGAAGAAGTTTTAGCTCGAATTCAAACACACCTGACACTCAGGAATCTGCAAACCCAACTTCAGGTACAGAATGTGCAGCTCAAGCAAGCATTAGGCGATCTCAAGAACGCTCAATCCCAATTGGTTCAGAAGGAAAAAATGGCTGCTTTGGGGCAGCTAGTTGCAGGAATTGCTCACGAAATCAATAATCCTATTAGCTTTATCTCCGGAAATATTGCTCCAGCTCGTGAATATATTCAAAACTTGCTAAACCTAGTCGCTCTCTATCAACGGGAATATCCAAATCCTACACTCGCCCTTCAAAAAGCAATTCAGGAGATTGACCTGGACTTTCTGGTTTCAGACTTACAAAAACTTATACATTCAATGCAAACAGGAGCGGAGCGTATCCGTACAGTAATACTTGCCTTACAAATCTTCTCTCGTCTGAATGAATCAGATATTAAACCTGTAGATATCCATGAAGGGATTGATAGCACGCTACTACTATTACAACATCGACTTAAGCAAGAAGGAAAACGTCGAGCGATTAAGATCGTTAAAGATTATGGGAATCTACCCCGAGTCACCTGTTATGCCAGTCAGTTCAACCAGGTGTTTCTGAATCTGTTAGATAAAGCGATTGATGCTTTAGAATTAAATGCCGTCCAAGATTTTCTACCGACGATTTGGATTGGCACTGAGTTAATGACTTCGGAAACTGTAAAAATCCGGATTAAAGACAATGGGATCGGCATGAGTGAAGAAATGCGATCAAGTTTATTTGACCCATACTTTACTACTAATACCCTAGGCATAGATCAAGAGACAGGGTTAGGGTTATTGACTAGCTATCAGATTATCGTGGAAAAGCACAAAGGGCGGCTGACTTGTCATTCATCTCCTAAAGAGGGTACAGAGTTTGTGATCGAAATCCCAGTTCACTTGATCGTATCTCAGGAAAAGACCTCAAAAAAATGATGGGCATTACTAACTATAGTCACTTAGCTGGACTGCTCCTCACTTGATCGCTTCCGGCTGCAATACATTAGTAAGAGCGTAAATAATCCGATGCCAACAGTGTATTTGAAGAGGTTGGGAACTAGTGGACTGGGTGAAAAAAAGCCCTCAATCGTACCAGCGACGATCAGCATCGGCACAATGCCAAATACCAGTTGGGAAGCCTGGGCACCATAGAATCGTAATGCATCACCACGGCAGTATTTACCGGGAAGCAAAATGGCTCTGGCGAGTAGGAAACCAGCTCCACCAGCAAAAAAGATAGCTGGCAATTCTAGAGAACCGTGGGGAAACACAAATGCCCAGAAGGGATAAGCGAGATTGTTTTGTGCCACCAAGGTGGCAGCTGCACCAATATCCAATCCGTTGTATACCAACATAAAGGCTGTTAAAATCCCGGCTGTAATTCCACCAGCGACGACAGCAAAAGACACTTTCAGGTTATTAGTCATGATGCTGCTGGATGCTAGGGGTTCAATGCCTACAATCCTCCCCATCCATAGCTTATGCTCGTCTCGCACCGTCCTAATCAAGCTTTCTGGCACTAGGAGGGACATGAAATTCGGATCTTGCCATGCGTACCACCATGCGGCGATCGCTCCCAACGCGAACAAAGCTGTTGCAACGGCAATATAGCCCCACGTTTGCTGCACTACGGTTGGGAAACCCCATCTATAGAAGTCTACCACTGCCTGCCATTCCTGACGCCGCGAACCTTGGTATATCTGGTTATAACCACGAGATGTCAAAATTTGCAGGTCTTGCACGAGGGCATTGCCCACCTGCTGAGTTCGTGCCCGTGCTAAGTCTGCTGAGACAGAGCGATATAAACTGGCTAATTCCTGAATTTCTCTTGCTCGAAGCGACTTCAGCCCTGTTTTCTCAACTTGCCTCAAAAGGACATCAAGACGTTTCCAGTTGGGTTCTCGCCTGCCGATCCAACGTTGAATATTCATGAAATTTCGCCCCAGACTATGCCCAGCATAACTTAAGATCACGACAACTCCAGTCCATTACCGAAAGGAGAGCTTTACTCATGACTCAAAATCCTATACAGCCACTTAGTGTCGGTAATGTCATCAGTGCTAGTCTGCGGCTCTATCGTTCCCGTTTCCAGTCATATCTTGGTCTTTCTATTAAAGCCATACTGTGGGCGCTAGTGCCAATTTATGGCTGGGCTAAATCATATGCGATTGGTGCCCAGATTTCCCGTTTAGTATTCAGTGAGTTGGTCAATCAACCAGAAAGTGTTAAGAATGCTTACAGCCATGTCAACTCTCGGATGTGGAGTTTGTTGGTTACTAAAATCATAGTTGGTTTAATCCTTTTAGCTACTAATATAGGTTTAGCTATATTAACGTTCATTGTGATATTTGTACCAACACTAATACTTTCAAGTACTTCCAGTAACAATACTGGAGGAGGATTATTCTTGTTATTGTTACAGATTGTTGTTAGACTTGCTAGCTTGATCGCTCAACTCTGGATACAATCACGTTTCTTTATTGCGGAATTGCCATTAGTAATAGAGCCTGAAGTCGATTCAACTAAAACAATTAGTCGTAGCTGGGAGCTTACACAGGGCTTTGTAGGACGGATTCAATTAATATTATTTGTAGGGTACTTAATTACTCTACCTCTGATCGGCCTTGCTGTGACTCCTCTTATCTTGATAATTCCCTTTTTTGTTGCAGCATCTAAAGGAGCGCAGGACTCTATTGTGAGCTTAATTTTTTTAGGTGTGATTATTTTGCTCATCTTGGTAGCGTTGGCTATTATAGTAACTTTGCCATTTTGGCAATCTATTAAGGCTATTATATACTACGACCTTCGTAGTCGTCGGGAAGGTTTGGGCTTACAATTACGCGCTCCTGGATTTGAGCTGTAAATATATGTTCAGTTATTAATTAGAAAGGTATTAACAACGTGTTAACTGGTAATAGCCTCTGAGCATAAAATAGAAATGTTCCCAGGTATGGTTGTCACTAATCCGCTCATTTAGCTTATGTTTCAAGCTAGAAAATATTACGATTTGATCCGACCACTCAGTGTCGGTAATGTTGTCAACGTTAGTTTTTTCATTTATCGCACTCATTGGAAGTCATATTTTGGTCTAGCTCTCAGAGCTAATTTTTGGCTAATACTTCCTATTTCTAGTATCTTTTTAGTTTGGACGCTTGTTTTCAAATCTGTCTCTGCTGAAACTTCTGCGGTTTGGGTATTGCTGCTGATTATACCAAGCATAATCGCTTTAACTTATGGCTGCGCAAAGTTCTTAACAGCTTCGGCGTTAATTTCACGCCTAGTTTTTAATGAATTAATGGGACAGCCAGAAAATATTAAAGATGCCAAGCAACAGGTGAACTCTAGAATATGGTTATTTTTGATAACAGGTATTTTAGTTACCTTAATTTTATTATTTTTTATTTTTGCTTTGATCATGATAATATCTTTGATATGGTTTATACTTTTATTAGGTATCGGACTTATACAAATTTATATAGTTAATATAAATACAATTCGTAATCATAATATCTTAATACTAATTGCTTTAATTATTTTACTCTTAATAATTGCAACTTTCATGGCTTTTTTAACTGGGTTGACCTGGATCTATTCGCGCTTTTTAATTACTGAAGTGCCTCTGGCCATAGAAAACAATATCAGTCCGGGAAGAGCGATTGGTCGTAACTGGGAGTTAACGAAAAAATCTACGGCTCGAATTCAAGGAGTGATTACCATAACATTTTTGATCACGCTACCAATACATCTGCCGATTCAGATTATTGGTGCTGTGCTGCAAACTTCAAACTCCTTCTTTTCCGGACAGTTGTATGCACTAATTGTTATAGGGCTGAGTTTAGTGAGTGGTGCGCTGCTTGTGCCTTTCTGGCAAGCAATTAAGGCCGTTGTTTACTACGATCTATGTATTCGTCAAGAGGGATTAGGTATGCAGCCGCATTTTACAGGGGCGTCAGAACGGAAGGGCAGCAGAATTTAGCTTTAAATTCCTCAACGTGAGCAAACTTTTAGCAGATGCCATGCACTTTTTAAATCGAATCACTCTGCAAACCCCAGAAAGTGTGGAACTAGAATTTACCCTGGCAGGTATTGGCAATCGAGCCCTTGCCCTGCTGATTGACTATATTGCCCTGTTCTTCACCCTGTTTGTGTTCTGGGTTGTCTGGATCGTCCTTGTCAGCCAGCTGCAAAAATTGTTAACTCAACTAGATCTGGGAAAGTGGTTGCTGGCGATCGCCATCTTGATCAACTTCTTTGTTTACATGGGTTACTTTGTGTTTTTTGAGGTGCTGTGGCAGGGACAGACGCCGGGAAAACGCTATACCAAAATTCGCGTGATTCGGGACGATGGACGGCGGGTTGGCCTCCAACAAGCTACACTGCGATCGCTACTGCGACCCATTGATGACACCCTATTTATAGGAGCTTTTTTAATCATGTTGGGTCGTCAAGAAAAGCGACTGGGAGATATGGCAGCAGGAACACTTGTCATTCAGGAAGAATATCAGGTTGCCGCAACCAATTTCCCAGTCTCCGATCAAGCCCAAGAGTTAGCTGCTCAACTACCGCAAATATCCAACTTATCCCAATTGCTCCCTGATGATTTTGCTGCTATTCGTGAGTATTTGCAGCGGCGTGAGGCAATGGCACCCAAACCAAAAGCCGACTTGAGCCTACAACTAGCTCGTCAAGCCAGAGACGTCATTTCCCTAGAAAAGCTACCCACTGGTTTGACGCCTGACGTATTTCTGGAAGCGGTGTATCTCGCTTATCAGCAGCAAGCGCGGCAGTAGCAGTTTATAACTATTTCGGCTTAAAGACCGCAAATGAGCGAAAGCTTCGTCAAGTAAGCAGTAAAAAGTTCTTGAATAGGAGATCAGCCTTTGGTGTAATTATCGATTATCCTAGCTAAACCCGGTACTGCCTTCTCCACATGATCCCTGGCTGAATTGCGGAACTTATTATATGCTCCTCGCACGATCCCGTTTTGCGTTTTCTCGATCCTGGCGTCGGTGATGCCTAGCAGCGCGTCCGCCGAGCGAGAGCTGTTCTGTGTGAGGTATCCGGCTGGGTCACCCGTTTGTGTGCCCTCACTCCAAATGGGATCGAGTGCCGCGAAGGATTCCGGCAGCAGCCGTTCAATGGCTCCAGCACAATAACCGGGCGAGATTCCATTTACCGCGGCGTAGCCAGCTTTCAAGGCCACACCAGAAAGCCCTCCTATTGAAGCAACCACTTCGTCCATCAACTTAACGCAGTCAGCCACAACCATCTCTTTCTTTTTCGGCTCATTAAGACCATCGCAAAGTCCCATTCGATTCTCCTTAATGTCACAACTTCTAAGTTCTATTTAACTAATTTGCCTACAATACTCCGGAAAAAACTCTGATAAAGAGGTACTAACTAACCAAAGAATGAGGCATACAGTCTCTAAGCAGCCATGAGAAATTAAAGTTTTGAATTTTGAACTCTTTTGACTTTCTTAACTCAAAACTCTTTTAGCTTCCCATTCCAGGTATTAAACTACCACTAAGACGCTTGAGTGCACGGCCTACAACCTCTGAGTAACGTAGTTCTCCACACAGAATTTTTGCCATAATTATGGTAGCACTAGGGCGCTTAACACCAACTTTGTAGCCAATTTTGGGAAACTGGTAAAATGCCCCCGCTAAGCGCTGCGCCCATTTCATATCAGCGCCCCATTCTTCACTTATGACTTGGGAGTATTGTTCCAAAGCATTGCAATTGCCAGCTAGAGCCCCATCAATTGCTTCTGCTGCCTTCAAGCCGCTAAATATGGAAGGGCGAATTCCTTCTGCTGTCATCGGATCGACAACACAGGCGGCTTCCCCTGCTAAGAGCGCATTTTGTCCATGCAGCTTTTGATCTCCATCCCACAAGCAGAGAGCATGGCCGTACTGTTTGCTCGCGTTGATATCCACCCCAAACGTCTTGCCGTACTCATTGAGAATGCTTTTGAAGTCTTGTGATTCACCGCCTCGGAATTTTCCTACGCCGATGGAATAGCCGTCGGCTTTGGGAAAGTTCCAGATATAGCCATTTTTGACTAAGCCAAACTCAAAATGAGCTGTTTGAGTGCTCTCCTTCGGTGCTGGTGTTTCTACCTCCAAGGCTCCAGCCAGAAGCCGTTTGCGTTCCTTGAAACCTAGCCACTTGGCCATTGACCCTTTGGCACCGTCAGCGGCGATTAGATAGCGGCCTTCTACGGGTCCATTAGCTGTATTGACTTGCCAGCGATCGCTCTTGAATTCAATGCTGGTCACTTGTGTGTGATCTCGCAGTTCCGCACCCTGCTGCTGTGCCTGCTGAATCAGAAAGTGATCGAACACGTCTCGCCGTACCATCCAGACTGGCTCCAGTTCTTCCAGCTTTACTTCCACTGGGTCTTCCATATTCCAGGTATAGCGAATTGCGTTGGCTTTTAGAGAAATAGCTGGAGAAAAGTCAAAATCAAACCACTGAGCCACCGATGGAGACACGCCGCCGCCACAGGGTTTGTAACGAGGCAGAGACTCTTTTTCCAGAACTAAAACCGACCGTCCCCGCTTAGCTAAGTGATAGGCTGCGGTTCCTCCTGCTGGGCCAGCCCCAACAACAATACAGTCAAACATGTTCTAACGTCCGCTCCGTAAATATGAATTTGAGACTACTGTGCCCAGAAGCTATCAATGTACAAAAATTATGTAAATTTTATATAGTATTTAGTCAAAGCTTTATAAAAGCCTAAACGCCAAACCTGTGTTTTTACTGTTTTGATCATCACATACTACCCGTTGCTCCTATCAGGTACAACAGGCGATTTCTTACCGAATACAATTAGATTTGAAGGTAGGGATGAGTTTATCTCAATCTGTCAGGAAAACCAAATTACTGATAGACTCAACCCTACTCTAATCTAAACTAAAATTTTCTAGCGCTTACCACCCATTATCGCTGTAGCAGCGCTTGAGTCGAGCAGCTCCTCTAGATTTAGCGCTCTTCAAAATTAGTTAGACAGTAGTGATATCTTTCTCTTTTTCGGCCAGTAATTCGTCAATCCGAGCAATATACTTATCGGTTAGCTTCTGAATTTTATCCTGTACGTCTCGCGCTTCATCCTCAGAAATTTCGCCATTTTTTTCCTGTTTGCGAACAGATTCAACTCCCTCGCGACGGATGCTGCGGATAGAAACGCGACCCACTTCCTCAGCCAACTTGCCAGCCTGTTTCACAAATTCTTTGCGACGCTCACTAGTGAGAGGCGGAATATTCAGCCTGATGAGAGAGCCATCGTTGCTGGGAGTCAGGCCGATATCTGATAGAGAAATTGCTTTCTCGATCAGACTAAGGGAACTGCGATCAAAAGGTTGAATTGTGATTGTACTGGCGTCAGGCGTATTGATGTTGGCCAGGGACTTCAGTGGGGTAGCAGTGCCATAGTATTCCACAGTAACTCGGTCAAGCAGACTGGTGTTAGCTCGACCTGTGCGAATGGTATTAAAAGACCGCTGAGTTGCTTCAACTGTCTTTTGCATCTGGCTTTCAACTTCAGCTAATTTCACGAAACCCTCCCACTGACATTTGCCTAATTGTGCATAGTTTTTGCTCTCAGCTCAAAGCTCTGCCTGTAGCTGTTCAGCATCAAGCCTGCTTTGCCATAACGGGAAAGCATGACTTGCCTATACAGATTGCCTATACAGACCTACGCTCTGGGCGCGTAGGGTCGCTGACAATAGTTCCGACAGGTTCTCCCATCACGGCTCGGCGGATATTCCCCCGTACCGAGACATCAAATACGATTATCGGAATATTATTATCTTTGCATAAGGCGATCGCAGTACTGTCCATCACCCGCAAATCTTCGATCAGGACGTGCCCATATGTAAGGGTTTGGAAGCGCTTGGCTTGAGGATTTATATGAGGATCGGAATCATAGACACCGTCTACTTTGGTCGCTTTAAAAATCACATCCGCATCAATTTCTGCTGCCCGTAAAGCAGCTGTGGTGTCGGTTGTGAAGAAAGGATTCCCAGAGCCCGCACCAAATATGACTACCCGTCCTTTTTCCAGATGACGAATGGCGCGACGCCGAATGTAAGGCTCTGCCACTTCCTGCATCGCGATCGCCGTTTGTACGCGCGTCGGTACCCCTATCTGCTCTAGTGAGTCTTGTAAAGTCATGGCATTCATCACCGTAGCAATCATGCCGATGTAGTCTGCCGTAGCCCGATCCATTCCCCCTGCCGCCGCCTTCACGCCGCGAAATATATTGCCGCCTCCTACAACGATGGCCATCTGAACTCCAGTGGCCGCTACCTCTGCTACTTCTTGTGCTATTTCCTGAACGGTTTGTGGATCGATTCCATAACCCAGGTTGCCCATTAGGGCTTCACCGCTCAGCTTCAGTAAAACCCGCCGGTAATTTGTCCCCATGCAGTGCCGATTTTCCCAAAAAATTCAAACTGCCTCCATTAAAGATAGCAGCACAAACGTCAACTGTCTCTAGTCGTACTGTTTCTGTTTCTCTAAATAAGCAGTGTCAGCAGCTAGCTATCCTGAAGCCAGAGCTTTGACTCAACACTCTATTGACGCCACTTTAAGGAGCAGCCTATTGTCTGGGTTGATGTCTGTGGAACTGCCTCCCCCTTGAGCAAATTGGCGACCGCCTCCCGCAAATATTGCACCTGCACTGATTCTGGTGATTGGGGATGATCGTCAATCGCCCCGTTGTATTGGACAATACCTTCGTTGTCTATAAGAAAAACCTCTGGTGTCATCTGGGCACTGAAGCTATGAGCAACATCCTGAGTGCTATCCCACAGGTAGGGAAAGTTCAGCTCCCTACTGGCGGCAAAGGTTTTCATATTCTCAAAGCTGTCTTCAGGATACTGGTTGGCATCGTTAGCGTTGATCCCAATTAGCGTAAAGCTCTGCTCCTGAAACTCGGTTTGAATTTGTTTGAGCCTGTCTAAATATGAGCGCACGTAAGGGCAGTGGTTGCACATAAAGATCACTCCTACCGCCCGTTGTGTTTCTAAATAACGGGATAAATGGTGGACTTGATCGTCAATTCCCGGCAGTTCAAAATCTGGTGCGTAGCTACCGACCAGAGTATCCTTCCTTTCCGTGAGAGTCATGATACTTGCCTTTGGTAAACAAATAATTTCAGTGATAGACCGCCTGACGCCATTTAGCTCTTACTGCTCTTCCCAACCTTGTGCCAAGGCTTGGGAACCGATGAGTTGCCAAACTTGTTTAGCAACCGTAAATTGGTATATTACAGAATCATCCGATTGGCGGCAACTACGTTACACCAGCATCACAAAAACTCTTAAGAGAGTTAGAAAGCCATAACTGCTCCTGACATCCTCTCAAGACTGCCAGCCAATTTTGCAACAAACAGGAAAATTAACTTGACTCAGATCGGCGGCCATTTTGTCTTACCTAGCCTTTGATACTGGTGCTAGAAGTAGCGAAATGGTCTAGTTGGCCATAGCGCATTTCCTCACAATTTATTACAAAATAATAAGTGAAGATCCGCGATCTCTCAAGCCTACTCCATGACTCTCTCGACTCCCACCAACTCATCCTTTACAACTCAAACTTGGCTCTGGCAAGGTTTTTCCATTTGCTACCAAACCCAAGGAACTAGTGGCCCAGCCGTTGTCCTAGTGCATGGCTTTGGAGCATCTTGGGGGCACTGGCGCAAGAATATTCCAGCGCTAGCGGAAAATGCCCGAGTTTATGCTATTGACTTGATTGGCTTTGGCGGTTCGGCCAAGCCCACTCCCGGCGTCACAATATCATACACCTTTGAAACTTGGGGACAACAAATTGCTGATTTTTGTCGGGAGGTGGTTGGTGGCCCAGCTTTTTTAATTGGCAATTCTATTGGCTGTATTGTGGCAATGCAGGCAGCAGTGGATCATCCAGATATCGCCTTGGGAGTTGCTCTGCTCAACTGTTCCCTGAGGCTGCTGCATGATCACAAACGCGCTCAGCTCCCCTGGTATCGCAGCTTTGGAGCACCCATCGTTCAACGGTTACTGGCAGTAAGCTGGATTGGCAAGCTGTTCTTCAGTCAACTTGCTAAGCCTAAAGTAGTACGGAAGGTACTCTTGCAAGCATACAAGCATCCTGAGGCAGTCACAGATGAACTGGTGGATATGCTAATGACTCCAGCATTGGATCAAGGGGCTGTAGACGTGTTTGTGGCTTTCACACGCTATTCTCAAGGACCGCTGCCTGAAGATCTCCTACCTCTGTTGCCCTGCCCTGCTATTATTCTGTGGGGAGTAGAAGATCCTTGGGAGCCAGTGGCCTTGGGTCGAGAGTTGGCAAATTACCCTCAGGTGGAAAAGTTTATTCCTATAGAAGGCGTGGGGCATTGTCCTCAGGATGAAGCACCTGAGTTGGTAAATCCGATTTTGCAAGATTGGATTTGGGAGCGATCAGCATTTAGCAAGGCATAAGTTCAACTGTTGAAAGTGAGCGCCATTAAAAAAAGAGCGATGGTCGCTGTTCATTAAACCTCAGGAGTTGTGGATTTACACTTGAAATAGACAGCCAAATAAAGATTGTTGCCCAGGTGGGCAACAATCTTTACGCGATCGCCGCATTTGGTCAATCAGTTGTATTGACGCGATCACTACCTAATTATTTTGGTGTAGCTTATAAGCTCTCGACAATAATAAATATCTCTCGTGGGATCGCCCTTCGTCTTTAGGATACTAATAACTAAGGAAGAAGGGCTAATGGCAGCCTAACGAGAGGATGATGATTTATTTTTGGTTCTCTTAGAACCTGATAACTGAAGTTCGGCGTTTAAGATGATTTCCCTTGAGCGTCTGTTGGTTAGAAGCACCGGGAGAAATACTAGAAACGTTTTGAGAAGAGCCTTGTCTTTGCAGCCAGTCTCGACCCAGTTGAATCGTTACATCAGAGGAGATACTGCCAGTGCTGTCAACTCGCAAATCTCCAAAACCCAATGACTGTTGAATCGCTTGAGCACTTCTGTCGTCTCCTTGTTGAGCCACAATGCGAGTGACACGTAGTGGCTCATGCCAGCGCTCTTCAATGAAAATGTTCGGATAGCCAGCTGCTGTGAGTGTTTTGACCAAGGCTTTAACGGCATTTGGATTCCCCGTACTATCTTGAATCGCTACCCGCATGGAAGCTGGGCTAGCAATTTGGCGATCGCTATAGCCTAAGTCAAAGTACTGCGCCATTACCCCTTGGATGCGGCGGCGGTTAGGCAACCAGTAACTCACCTCGCGCCGACCATCTCCATTAAAGTCTCCTGGCACCACCAACATTTGGGAATTTGAGCGGTTTTTTGCGGCAAAACCTACCAAGGCCATTAATTCCTCAACACTCAAGTTAGTGTCTAGGTTAGATTGAATCACAGAGAGGATTTTGGGCATTTTAGCTATGGTGGCGGGATTGAGTGCTTGTTCCATCAGCGCATGCATCATGAGTTGCTGCCGCTGAATCCGACCGATATCCCCATACCTGTCATGGCGAAAGCGCATCAATTGCATTGCCTGATCGCCATTGAGACGTTGTTGCCCCTCTTTCAGGTCAACGTACAAGTGCTGAGTGTCGTCCTTGTACTTCATGTCTCTAGGAACATAAAAGTTGATGCCTCCTAGGGCGTCAATCAGCTTGCCAAAGCCTAGAACGTTGATGCGCATATAGCGATCAATACCGACACCTTCGAGTAGCTGACTGACCGCCTTGGCACTGAGTGCTGGCCCCCCGCTAACATTGGCAGCATTAATTTTTTGAACACCGTACTTCTCCAGCACAACGCGGGTATCTCGGGGAATGGAGAGGACAATCATTTTCCGTGTCTGGGGATTAAACCGCAGCAAGAGCATGGTATCCGACAGACCATCAAAGGAGTTTACCTGCGGTGAGTAACTGAGATTTTTAGTTTCTGGGGGAGGGTTCTGAACGTCTTCTGGAAGTACACTCATGCCCAAAATTAAGATATTGACGGGGCGAGTTAATTCTGGCACTCGCATTCCACCAATAGTGATGCTATCGCCATCAAACACGGCTGCTTCTTGAGGGCTCAGCTTGCGCTGTAGCAGGGGCGTACTGGAAAGAGACACTGCCAATAGAGCACCCGCAGTCGCTGACACCACCGCTACTCCAGCCAAACACAGCCAAAGCCAGAGCCAACTTCCCTGCTTTGCCTTGGCAGGCTTTGTCGTCACTTGTTGTGCAGTTTTCGGCCTTGATGGGCGTTGTTCATCATATTTTCGAGCTGGCACTGGCTTCCTCACACACAAAAAAATGGTTATTATTGCTCAAATCAATTATGAAGCCACATAGAGCCTTTACTAATCCTCCACTCTTCATGACTGGATGAGTCTTCATAAAAAACACTCATAGCAGTTTTTCTGGTCTTTGGCTGCAAAATCAGGCAAATATTTGACTGATTTTGAGCAGACTTGAACGATAGAGGTTCTGCGGCTTGCTTAGCGGATCTTCGATCAGCAGATGCTCCAAATTTTATGATAAATGTCTCTTGACCACTCGGTCAGCAAAATGGCTGACTCCAGGCAGACGCAGGCGCTTGCGTTGCGATAGGCGCACCATTAACCAGATACTGACCAAAAAATAACCAGAAGTCAGCAGGCTATCCATAAATAACAAACGCAGTGAGAATTCTGCACTCTGAGCCCCAGCGCCTAATAAAATGTATCCCGTCAGCCAAGCAATAGCCAAGGTGACCGCTTGGCGACTCACTGCTTGTTGTTCGCGGCTGCTTTGGCGTTGGTATAGTGTCCACAGAGCTGGGAAAAAGCCGACTATGGGAATCAAGTATAAGTATAGCTGTAGGTGCTTGATGTCCTGATTTTCAAGCGGGTCAAGGTCTTTCATCTTTTTGTCCTTTGTCCTATTATCTGCCACCGAACCGCGATCGCTCGTCTACCCTGCCTAGACAGTCGGTCAAGTAATCGAGATTGACAAATTAACTATTCTATGGAGCTACGGAAAATACCTGAATTTACACCGACCCTGCCCCCCTGCTTAGCACCACCGAAATCTAAATACTTGACCGATGCTCTAGCGGGGAGTTCATTTCGGTTCCACGATCGCTCCCATAAAAAGAATTGTTCCGGTTTGATTATCTCTAATTTGGCAGAAGAATGGGTGGTCAACAATCATTTCAAAGGGTGCCGCTGTCACATGCGCTGCTGTTGTGACTACGCCGACGGATGTGACCGCGGCTGCTTCAGTACCTTCTTCATTCACTTCCACGAAGGTTTTGTGCTTGACCTGATTGATGCTGACGGGGATGGCAGTCATCTGAGAAAAATTCGCCTGAGAGTTGAAGGCTGCCTCCATACCGAGAGCTTTTAGAGCGTTGGTGAGTTCGATCTCATAATCCATTTTGAAGCGAGGTAGTCGAAGCGATCCATTTCTGATTCTGAACTGGGTCATCCATTGGGAATTGTTTTCAGCATTCAGATTCTGAAAGAAAGCTGCGAGGCTAGATTTTTGCTTTGGTAAGAAGATATACAGACTGAGGCGTCCTTTTCCATAAGGCAGGCTAACTGCCTGAAATTTTTCATTTTCGTAGTATCTGTATTTACCCGACTGAGACATCATCGGCAGTTGCTTCTCATTGCCATTTAATAGGTCAAAGGACTGGATTACTGTTTGACTCTTGTCAAACGGGGTTGTCCATTTTCCTTTGAAGTACATGGCGTTGAGCAAAAATAGCATGTCATCAGCTCGAATCTTGTCAACAATTTTGTTAATTTTGCCTTTCGTACTTTGCTCTACCCAGTTATTAATTACAGATGGGGCAGTGGGAGCATCAAAGTCTAAATCTGTGACTTTTGCCTCGTAGAATTGCTGGTTTCGCTGGATGAATTCGGGCTGAAAAGGGGTACCTTGCTTTGCCCATAGGGAGTTGGCAATAGCCATTTGCACTTGGGACTCGGGATTTTCTAGGGTCGCTCTCAGGGCGGCATTCGCTTGGTTGATTGACTCCAGGCTCATTCCTTGTAATTCTAGGGTTTGAGCCATTGCCTGCTGGGTTTGGCCACTCGCACCGTTGTAGGCCATTGACAGTGCGATCGCCACACTAACTGGCGAGACAAACACATTCTTACCACTATCCTGCTTGAGAATTTCGGAGAATAGCTTAAAACCAAACTTGGTGTTGGCAGCAACCAGCTTTCGATCTACCTGTGGTGGGAAACATGTGCCTAGCTTCACCTCCTGGAGGTTACAACTGGCGATCGCGGGTTTAAGTTGTTCGGCCATTAACCATCCCATTAAATTCAGCATGATTGTCCCTGCTGCCAGTGTTCCCTTAAGTATTTGCTGGTTCATTGTCTCCTCCCTCAGCACCTATGACATTCCTTTTCAAGGATGACGGGTTCCAGTCAGAAGCGTTCCTGACTGGACAATGGCAAATTTATCCTTTGCTCTAGCTTTGTTGACTATTTTTTCTGGAAGCTAAATGCTAACAGCGGTTTAAAATCTAGTTTGATGCATACACTCCATAACAGGGTAAACGCACCTTATTTTTAGAATACTTAGTTACTCAAAATTGAACCTCTTGTTGGGCAAGGCTTACAGAATTTAGATGCGTTTGCCCTGCACTCCATCCTTGGTAAGTGGCAGATCATCTCAAGTTCTCACGAATGTCCATAAAATTCTTTTAGTGAATTAAGCGCATTGACTCTTGAAATCTCGTACCTCATATGTATGGTGATTATTTTCTCAATATTTATGAAGCTATTGAACCTAGATAAGCTGAGCAATTTGGCTGATTCATATATTTTTAAACGAAGGTTAATAATTTATTAACCTTTCAAGTTTAATCTTTTAATGCTGTCATGAATAAACTCGATAGTGAATAAATTTAAACGAAACTTGATGAGTTCTTCGCTTTTTGATCCAACTTTTTTAGCAGAGTTATAGATTAGCTTACTAAAGCTATAAAATAGGTGGATATTTGGTTGAG
>CAZZWA010000032.1:0-2365 GCA_964657555.1 uncultured Microcoleus sp. | reverse complement strand
GAGATATATTTGAGTAAAGCTGAGCTGCTCCCATTTTTTCATTTCAAGACAAGAATTAGTGAGTGATATTTGTTAAGAAAAATGAAACATATGTTTTTTGATGCATTAACGCTTGTAGCTTATGTAATCGTTATAGTAAAAAATATTTATTGAGGAGAATTGATTTGGAAAAACAAGGCACATGTTTGACACCTTTTCAGCGAAAATTGTTGCTAAAAAGCCTGGAATCTAATTTGCGACCAGAGTATCGTCGTCGTATTGAAATTATGCTGCGAACAGACATGGGGCAATCTCAGGCACAAATTTGTGCAGAACTCCATTGCGCTCACGAAACAGCTCGATACTGGATTTCTGTAGCCCGTTCAGGCAGTGCTCACCACTGGAGCGATCAACAAATAGGGCGTCCTAAGACTGTAAATGAAGAATATGTTGAGCATTTGCAAGAACTGGTGAGCCGTAGCCCTCGTGAGTATGGCTATCCCTTTCAACGCTGGACAGCGCAATGGTTGGGAAAGCATCTGGCCAAAGAACTGGGGATTGAGGTTAGCGATCGCCACATAAATCGTATGCTCAAGAAGCTGGGGCTTTCCACTCGACCTAGAAAAGAAAAAACTGAGCAAGCTGTTGATTTGCCCAGCCGCCAATACTCAAGCTTTACCATCCGCGACTTACCATCTTCTTCGTCTCCAGGTTTACTGTTGCCAGTCAATTTCATCAAGACGAGTACTTAGACACGTATATACAGCTATACAGAAAGCTATGGTTCAGAATTTAGCCGGGTTCTCCTATCAGCAGCTACGTCAACAGTTGGAGGAAATGCTAAGTCAGGTTCTTTCAGAACAGGAATTCTCCAACTGTTTTAAGCAAATTGAAATCCAGAAACCAACTGCTGGAAAATGCTTCTGGCAGACAGTAGATGCTCCTGCCGGAATTTACATCATTCTGGCAGGTAAAGTCAGGCTGCTTGATAGTACCGATAACTTAATCACTTCATTAGAGACAGGAGCATCATTTGGTGAGTTGACTCTGTTTATAGAAGAAAAATTTCAGCCTTACGCTATCAGAGCTTCTATTAACTTAACGCTCTGCTTTATTCCCAGCAATTGTTTATTATCACTGTGCAATAAGTATCCAAAGTTACGAGAGCATCTTTACCAGCAAGCATTGCTTCGGGACTTACTACTGTTATGTCGCCAGATAACTTCTCTTGGCAATGCTTCACAAGCAGAATTGATAAAAATACTATCCCTGCTGGAGCGGCATCATCTAAAAGTGGGAAAACTCCCACAGCCGCTTGAGAAAGAGCAGCAGCTTTGGCTAATCCGTCAAGGGGAACTGCTGCATTCATCAGGTTTAAGGCTGACTGCTGGAAATATCTATGCGTCCTGCCAATTTCCCAACAAAGGTGTTTGGCAAGCGACTCAACCAACGCAACTCTACAGCCTGCACAAGTCTCACCAAGAAACAGCCCTAGATCATTTACCACAACTAGCTACACTCATCGAGGCTGACACAAGCCTATCGACGGACATCCAACCCGTTGAAGCCTTGACTAGGAAGTCTGAGGCAACAGTCTTCTCTCAACCTGCGGCAAAGTCAAAGAAACAGAAAAAAGTCAGTAAGGCTTACTTTCCCAGTCCCAGTGTGAGAATTGGTCATTGGTGGCAACGAGTAACCCGCCGCTATCCGTTCTTCTTACAGCAAAGTGGGTCTGACTGTGGTGCCGCCTGCTTGGTAATGGTAGGTCGCTACTGGGGTAAGCATTTTAGTGTCAATCGCCTGCGGGACATTGCCAATGTTGACCGCGATGGTGCATCACTCAGAGGGTTGGCAGCAGCAGCAGAAAGCATTGGATTTGTGACTCGACCTGTAAAAGCTAGCTTAGACAAGTTAGCAGAGCAACAATTACCTGCGATTGTTCATTGGAAAGGAATGCACTACATCGTAGTCTATGAAGTAACGCGATCGCAGGTAATCGTTGCCGACCCTGCCATTGGTCAGCGTACTCTTAGCCATAGTGAATTCAAAGCAAATTGGACTGGTTATGTACTTTTGTTACAACCAACAGCTTTACTGAAAGCAGCCAAGGAAGTAAGTCAGCCTTTCTGGCAGTTTTTTGAGTTAGTCAAACCTCATTGGTTGGTATTGCTAGAGGTATTCATTGCCTCAATTCTTATCCAGATTTTTGGACTAATCACACCCTTGTTTACCCAGTTATTGTTAGACAGGGTGGTTGTGCAACGCAGCGAACTGACTTTAACGGCTGTAGGGATAGGACTACTCATTTTTAGTCTATTTAGAGTTGCTATAACCTGAGATGTTGCACCATTCTCAATTAGCCCTTGCATTTTGTGCCAAAATGTGA
>CAZZWA010000031.1:22386-23458 GCA_964657555.1 uncultured Microcoleus sp. | reverse complement strand
ACCACCGAAATCTGAATACTTGACCGATGCTCTGGATTAGGCGATCGCACTCTTTTCAGAAGCTAGACGAGACGTTACCTGCTGGCGCTGGTTTCCCAAATCAAAATTCAGTGAAAATAAATAGCATATCAAGCTGGCATGCCATACACTCATGACCCTTATAAGACCACCACTGCCCCGATTTTGGCGTCTTTCTAACCGTCCTAGCCTCTCCATGCAACTGATGGCGGTAGGTCTAATCATTACCCTTTTCTTCATACTGATAGCCATCCTAGCTCCCACTTTTCAGGCTTGGGGATGGCTGCAAAATCCAACCGAATCCCTGATTAACCCGATCCACGAAGCACCCTCAGGACATCATTGGTTCGGCACTAGTCGCCAAGGCTACGATGTGTTCTCTCGCACTCTATTTGGTAGTCAAGCGGCGCTGCAAGTCGTTATTCTAGCTACGTTGCTAAGTCTAGTGCTCGGCGTACCACTCGGTTTAATTAGTGGTTATTTAGGCGGCAAACTAGACCGAGCACTGCTGTTTTTAATGGATACTATTTATACTCTACCGGGGCTGCTGCTCTCGGTGACGCTAGCGTTTGTGGTGGGGCGGGGAGTGCTGAATGCGGCGATCGCCCTCAGTATTTCCTACATTCCCCAATACTACCGAGTTGTTCGCAACCACACCGCTAGCATTAAAACTGAACTCTTCATCGAAGCAGCTCAAGCAATGGGCGCATCCACTTGGAGGGTACTGTCTCGCTACCTGTTTCTCAACGTGATTCAGAGTGTACCCGTACTGTTCACTCTCAACGCTGCCGACGCCATTTTGATTTTGGGTGGGTTGGGATTTCTCGGACTAGGACTGCCAGAAGAGACGCCAGAATGGGGACACGATCTGCAACAAGCTCTCGACGCCCTCCCTACTGGCATTTGGTGGACAACCTTGTTCCCTGGTTTAGCGCTGACGCTGATGGTTGTGGGGTTGTCTCTACTGGGAGAAGGATTGAGCGAGTTCGTCAATCCCCGCTTACGGAAGCGTCTTACTCTCACAGATAAAAGACACTAGCGGAAATTGTAGCCA
>CAZZWA010000031.1:20902-22286 GCA_964657555.1 uncultured Microcoleus sp. | reverse complement strand
GCAATTAAGCTGGGGCGCTTTGGGGAGGATGGGACTTGCCTGGAGTCTTTGAGTGTCGCTACACCCCAACCAGCGACACCAGCAGATGTTTTGGATGTGATGGTAAAGGCGATCGCCCGAATCGATCCGCACCACCAAGCGATCGCCATTGGTGTCGGTACGCCTGGTCCTGCTGATGCTGCTGGTCGAATTGCCAGAGTAGCGATTAACCTGGCAGGATGGCATGATATCCCCCTTGCTGACTGGTTAGAAGCCAAAACGGGTCTACCCACTATTCTCGCCAATGATGCCAACTGCGCTGGTTTGGGAGAAGCTTGGTTGGGTGCTGGTCGTTGGTTTCGCAACCTGATTTTGCTCACCTTGGGCACTGGGGTTGGGGGTGCGATTATTCTGGATGGCAAGCTATTTACAGGTCATCAAGGTGCTGCTGGGGAACTGGGGTTAATCACCCTCAACCCAGATGGCCCAGCCTGTAATAGTGGCAATCAGGGCTCTTTAGAGCAGTATGTCTCGGTTCAGGCAATCCGACGTTCTACAGGTTTGGAACCAGCACAGTTGGGAGAGTTAGCGAAAGCTGGTGACTTGCAGGCATTAGAATTTTGGAAAAGCTATGGACGCCATCTGGGTATTGGGTTAGCAAGTTTAATCTACGTCCTGACTCCAGAAGCAGTTGTAATTGGCGGCGGCGTCAGTGCGAGTGCTGAATTTTTCTTGCCAACTGTTGAGGCTGAAATAGAGCTACGAGTGCTGAAGAGTTCTCGTGATAGACTGCAACTATTGCCGGCTGAGCTTGGCAACCAAGCTGGTATGGTTGGGGCAGCAAAATTAGCTTGGCAAATGAGCCAGAGTTGAGATTAAATCCCAAATTGTTTTCCTCAGATGGACGCAGATACTCCATCAGCGTTCATCCGCGTCGGCAAAATCAAAATGTATACCCAGTTTTCCGTTTAACATATTCCAAAATCGTTTCATAGCTATCTGGGTCACTCTGCTTAGTAATGATGATGGGTATAGAATTGTCAGGCAACCAAAAAGTTATCCTTCCGCCTGGAGAATAACAAAAGCTACTAATACGGTTGAGATCGACTACATATTCATTTCGTTCATAGGCGATCTTGATCCAAGAAGCTGCCAGAGAGTGAGCCATGACTTGTTGGATGTAGTCTAGAACTGTTTGATAGTCATCTGGGTTGCTCTGCCGATTGATAATAATCGGGATCGAACTACTCGTCAACCAAAATGTGATCTTGCCATTTGGCGCACGAGCAAAGGCACTGATGCGGTCAAGATCGACGACATATTCATTTCGCTCATAACTAACTTTTATCCAATACGCCACAAAACCTCCTCTTGAGAGTGATTAGAGTTTTGAATTTTGAGTTGT
>CAZZWA010000031.1:16358-20802 GCA_964657555.1 uncultured Microcoleus sp. | reverse complement strand
GCCCCTGCTGGTCGCGAACGGGTGATCGCTGCCTGGACAAACCCTAAAAACAGGGGATGGGGAGTACTGGGGCGCGAACTGAATTCTGGATGAAATTGGGTGGCAAGGAAGAAGGGGTGACTAGGCAGTTCAATAATTTCCACCAACCGCCCATCAGGAGAGGTGCCAGTGACCGCATAGCCCGATTCTAAGAACAAGTTGCGATAGGCATTGTTAAACTCATATCTATGCCGGTGCCGTTCGTAAACCACTTCCTCTTGATAAAGTTTGAAAGCCAGCGTGTTGGGTGCCAAGCGGCAGGGATACAAACCCAGTCGCATCGTACCCCCCAAGTCCACCACATCTTGCTGTTCCGGCAACAGATTGATCACTGGATTAGCCGTATTAGGATCGAACTCTAAACTGTTAGCATCTTCCAGTCCGGCAATATGCCGCCCCCATTCAATAACAGAGCATTGCATTCCCAAACACAAGCCTAGAAAGGGAATCTGAGACTTGCGGGCATATTCAATTGCCGCTATCTTGCCATCGACGCCCCGAACACCAAACCCTCCAGGCACAATCACGCCGTGGACACCCTCTAGATAGGTTTCTGGTTCTGTTGTTTCCAGCTCTTCTGAGTTGACCCACCGCAGGTTAAAGTGGTTATCCATCACAATGGCTGCGTGTTGCAAAGCCTCTACAACGGAAAGATAGGCATCACTTAACCTGACATATTTACCAACAATCGCCACCTCGACCTGATTTGTGGAGCGATACAACCTATCAACCAAAGTTTGCCAATGACTGAGGTCAGGTTGGCGTTGCTCCATCTGTAGTAGATCGAGAGCTTGATGCGCTAGCCCTTCTTTTTCCAAAATCAGCGGCACTTCATATATACTCTTAGCATCTTGGGATGTAATCACACACTCGACTGGTACATCACAGAATTCTGACAATTTCTCTTTGAGTCCCGGAGGCAAGGGGCGATCGCACCGACAAACCAGAATATCTGGTTGAATCCCAATCGACCTTAGTTCCTTGACTGAATGCTGAGTGGGTTTTGTTTTCATTTCACCAGCCGAGGGAATCCAGGGCACTAGGGTGACGTGCATGTACAGCACGTTACGACGTCCCACATCCTTGCGGAACTGACGAATGGCTTCCAAAAAGGGTAGAGACTCGATATCCCCTACCGTACCGCCGATTTCCGTAATCACCACATCGGGATTGGTATTTTTTGCAACCCGTTGGATGCGCTCTTTAATCTCATTTGTGATATGGGGAATTACCTGAACCGTACCCCCTTTGTAGTCGCCTCGGCGCTCTTTATTCAGTACCGCTTGGTAAATCGAGCCCGTGGTGACACTGTTGAGGCGAGACATGGACGTATCCGTAAAGCGTTCGTAGTGTCCCAGATCCAAGTCTGTTTCTGCACCATCTTCCGTCACGAACACCTCCCCATGCTGAAAGGGACTCATTGTGCCCGGATCGACGTTAATATAGGGGTCAAGTTTCAGAATGGAGACAGAATAGTCGCGTGACTTTAGCAATCGGCCAAAGCTGGAGGCGACAATTCCCTTACCAATGCTGGATACCACCCCGCCTGTTACAAAGACAAACTTAGTCATAAAATTTCAACAGCACAGACTCAAGAGAGATTCACCCCGTCAATTGTGCCACAGTCAAGCTTTTATGCTGAATACTGGCGAACCTTTTTAGCAAGTCAGGAGTCTCCACGATTTCAATTTTCGGGCTGTATAGGCTATCCAAGCCCGATATTGTTGGAGGAGTGCCTCTGGCAAGACAACCCAAGGTTACTAATCAACATCTTACAATTTTCCCAATGGCTAAGTTTTACTCCGAGTTGAATCAATCCTTAATTAACTTCATTGAAGAACAAAAAATGTTCTTCACGGCAACAGCACCCAACACAGGACGAATTAATCTATCCCCAAAAGGTATGGATACTTTTCGCTGCCTTAATAGTAAAACAGTTGCTTATCTGGATCTAACAGGTAGTGGTAACGAAACAGCAGCCCATTTAAATGAAGCTCAGCGAATGACGATCATGTTTTGTAGCTTTTCTACCCAGCCTTTAATTCTTCGCTTATACGGACAAGGAAGAGTTATTAGGCCAAGAGACCGAGAATGGGATGAGTTCCATAGTTTTTTTGAATTTTTTCCTGGGGAACGGCAAATCATTTTACTAGAGATTAATTCAGTTCAAACATCTTGTGGGTATGGAGTGCCAATTTATGAGTTGAAAGAAGAAAGATCGATCCTACAACAATGGGCTCAAAAGAAGGGCAAAGAGGCAATAATTGAATATTGGCGAGAGAAAAATCAAAAAAGTATTGATGGGCTACCGACCAAAATCCTTGAGGAGTAAGGGAGCTGTTACATAAGTAGATGGGCGTAAATAAACATAACTGGTGGGGGATGCTAATAGCTAGTAGGGAGGGGGCAAGCCCGCCCTAATAATTGCTTGCATAGGTTATTAATCTGTTGGCTCTAACAGAGCAATGACAACAAACAAATGACAACGAACGAATGAAAAATATCATAGGATTAGCCATATTAGGATCTATAATTGCAGTGCCAGCTTGGGCAAATCAATCCCTTTTTGTTGCCTCTCCACCAGCAAACTATAAAACCACATCTGACCGAATTTCTTTAATTGGCACAGCTCCTCCAACAGGAGAGGTTTTAGTCAATGGTCAGGCAATTAAACGGAGTTCCTCTGGCCATTTTGCACCCCAGCTGCCGTTGCAGTTGGGAGACAATGTGTTTACACTACGCTACCAAGACCAGGAAATTAAGATTAAGGTGACGAGGCTGGCAACTGCACTCCAAGCGCCAGAGGGATTGGCATTTGGCAAAGACTCGCTAACACCATCTGTAGATATCGCTAGGCTGCCGGGTGAGCAATTTTGTTTTGGCGCGATCGCACCTCCTGATGCCAATGTTTCTGTCCAATTGGGCAATCAAACCATTCCCCTGACGAACCAGCCGCAGATTGTTGCTCTGCCAGCAAATTCTACGGCGCTGACACAACAGAATCAGCCGCAAGCTATAGTCGGTGCTGGACACTATCTGGGTTGTGCTGCTGCCACTGCCGCCGCTAATTTAGGATTTCCTCAGTTCCAATTGAGCAAAAATGGTCAAACGATAACTCAGCAGGGGCCAGGTAAGGTGCAGATCCTCAAACCTAGTAACCTGGAGGTGGCTGAGGTGATTGCTGAGGCTGGTGTAGCCAGAACTGGCCCTAGCACTGATTATTCTCGCCTGACACCCTTACCTCAAGGAACGCGGGCAGTCATCACAGCTGTGGAAGGAGAATGGGTACGCTTGGACTATGGTGGCTGGATTAACAATAAAGAAATTCGCATTGCCAAAGCTTCAGCGCCACCGCGATCGCTAATTCGCAGCATCACAACCCGTCAAGGACAAGGAAAGACAGAAGTTATATTTCCCCTACAAGTGCCGGTGCCGATTGACGTACAGCAGGGCGATCGCACTTTGACCCTAACGCTTTACAACACCACCGCCCAAACTGATATCATTCATCTCAATCCCGATCCGGTGATTGAGCGCTTAGACTGGCAGCAGGTGATGCCAGGGATGGTGCGATATACCTTTAGACTCAAGCCTGAGCAGCAGTGGGGCTATAAGCTGAGATATGAAGGCACAAGCTTAGTGCTGACTGTGCGCCACCCACCTAGAGTCAGCAGCCAAAAGACTTTATTTCAATCGAAGCTAAACACTCGGAACTCCAGTAAACCGTTAGCCGGAATTAAGATTTTACTAGATCCGGGACACGGCGGCACTGAAACTGGTGCCGACGGACCAACTGGTTATCCCGAAAAAGATGTCAACCTGATTATGGCGAAGCTGGTAGCAGAACAGCTGATTTCACGGGGTGCTACGGTGTACCTAACGCGGCAGGAAGATAAGGAAATGTCGCTGCAAGAGCGAGTCGCAATGATTGACAAACTAGAACCTGCTATTTCGATTTCCATACACTACAATTCCTTACCCGACGATGGCGACATGATGAACACCCAGGGTATGGGAGCCTTTTGGTATCATCCCCAAGCTCACAGTCTGGCAGTCTTTATGCATAATTATATAGTGCAAAAGTTGGGTCGTCCCGACTACGGAGTGTTTTGGGACAACTTAGCGCTGGCACGCCCAAGTAGTGCCCCCTCAGTCTTGCTGGAACTGGGTTTTATGAGCAATCCAGTAGAATTTGAGTGGATTGTGAATCCGCAGGAACAGCAAAAGTTGGCAGCGACGCTTGCTGAAGGAATCGCTCAATGGTTTGCCAGTGTTCGCTAGAGCGTGACTCTCTTAGGCAAGACATCAGTTAAGCGGTGACCAGTGCTAGGGAGTCGGTCAAGATTAATTTGATGGGATAGTTCATAGCGGCAATCTCTCCGTGGTGGTTTCCTGAGCCCTGTCG
>CAZZWA010000031.1:1587-16258 GCA_964657555.1 uncultured Microcoleus sp. | reverse complement strand
TGATGGGATAGTTCATAGCGGCAATCTCTCCGTGGTGGTTTCCTGAGCCCTGTCGGAACGAAGTGTACCGAAGGTAAAGGATGTCCCAAACTATGCGGGGTAGGCACGGGTGCACTACCCATACAACTGCTTTTGGTGATGCGCTCCCCCATCAGTCCAAATGGGTTATCATAAAAGCTTCTCCTGTTGACAAATAATGAAGCTTTCTATTTTTAACCCTCTCAGTAAAAATACCCTAAGAGTAACTCAGTGTATTCAGTGTAACCACTGTAGAAAGCCAGATGCAGGTAGGGTCAAATATATTAAAGGAACCCAAAATAAATAATAACCCTATCGTTAGGGCTGCCCCTAGTCCTCAGTCCTTAAATACTAATGATCAAGGATTAACCATCCCAAGTAGCTTTTAGTTTTGCTGGCGTTAATGGAGATTAGAGCATGAGCAGCTATTCACTCAAACTTAGACACCAATTGTTTGATAAATATATTAAGCTTACCCCGCCCTAGCAGGAGTGGGCTTGAGCACCGACTTTCTGTAATATCTACAGCTTACTATCAAATTTGTAATTAAGAAACGTTAAATTTTAGCAAATGTGGGAAATCTTAAAAAATCTATTCTCACCAAGTCAGTTCATTCCTCACGGTCACTGCTACCTGTGGCAAACTCAACTGGTATCGCTGCATATTGTTAGTGACTTACTGATTGCGATCGCCTATTACTCAATTCCGGCGATGCTGATCTATTTTGTTCACAAGCGGCAAGATGTCCCTTTTTCAAAAATATTCGTCTTATTCGGAGCTTTTATCATTCTCTGTGGCACAGGTCACTTGCTCTCAATCTGGACTCTCTGGTATCCAGCTTACTGGCTAACAGGGATCGAGCAAGCCCTAACTGCTTTGGTTTCCTGCTACACCGCTCTACAACTAGTAACGCTGCTGCCTCAATTCCTGGCTTTGCGGACTCCAGAGCAATTAGAGGCAATTAACCAGGAATTACAAAATCAGATTGTTGAACGTCAACAAGCAGAGCAAATCCTACAGAGTATTGTTGCAGGCACAGCTTCAGTAACGGGAGAAGAATTTTTCCCGGCTCTAGTGAAAAATCTGGCAACAGCTCTAGATGTTCGCTGCGCCTTTGTTGCAGAAATCGCGAACCACCAGCCGACTAGCTTAAAAACGCTGGCCTTCTGGGCAGGTGACAAGGCCGAAGCTAACTTTGAATATCACCTAGCTGGCACTCCCTGCGAGTCTGTGGTCAAGCAAGCTAAGTTATGTTATTACCCAGAAAAAGTGCACGAACTCTTCCCCAAAGCTATGAAGTTAAAGGCGATGGCAAGCTCATGTTACCTAGGGTTGCCCCTGTTAGATGGGGAGCAGCAGCCGCTCGGAACGCTATGCATTAACAGCGATCAGCCTTTGGCGAAACAGGAAAATGCCAAAGCGATTATGAAGGTGTTTGCTGCTAGAGCTGCTGCCGAACTGCAACGCCAGAGAGCAGAATCGGCTCTGCGCCGTGCCTACGACGAATTGGGAATTCGGGTTAATGATGCCAGCGAAGGACTGCGCCAACGGACTACTGAGTTGGTGGAGGCAAATGCAGCTCTAGAGACAGAAATTCAAGAAAGAATTGCTGTAGAAGAGGCATTACGGGAGACAGCAGGACGGGAGAAGGCGATTGCTAGAGTGATTCAACGGATGCGCCAAACGTTGGATATTAAAACAATTTTCAGCGCTACGACGCAAGAACTGCGACAAGCTTTGAGATGCGATCGCGTCCTTGTCTATCGCTTCTATCCGGACTGGAGTGGAGAGCTTGTCTGTGAGTCGGTGGCAGAGGGCTGGAAAATGCTAGTGCAGGAACAAAAGAATCAACCCAAACTGACAAAGGTAGCTGTTGACAAGGTGGATTGCGCTGTCAACATCTTGTTGGATGGTGGCGATCGCTCAATCAAAGATACTTATTTGCAAGAGACTCAAGGCGGTGCTTATCAGGGAGCAAAAAGTTATCGATGTGTCTCAGACATCTACCAAGCTGGATTTGACCCTTGTTACCTAGAACTCCTAGAGCAATTTCAGGCACGAGCCTACATCATTGTTCCCATCTTCTGTAGCAATCAACTATGGGGGTTGCTAGCTATTTACCAAAATTCGGATTCCCGCCAATGGGTAGAGGCAGAAATCAAGATGGTGGTTCAAGTGGGGGCACAGTTGGGAGTTGCCATACAACAGGCAGAATTATTAGCGCAAACCCAAACGCAGTCGATTGAACTCATGAAGGCTAAGGAAGCCGCAGATGCTGCCAACCGTGCCAAAAGCGAATTCCTTGCCAATATGAGCCACGAGTTGAGAACGCCACTAAACGCCATCCTTGGTTTTACCCAACTGATGAACCGCGATCCTTCCGTATCTGCTGAGCATCAGCAATATCTAAACATCGTGAGTTGCAGTGGTGAGCATTTGCTGGAATTGATTAACGATATTCTGGAAATGTCAAAAATCGAGGCAGGGAGAGTCACGCTGCATGAAAATGACTTTGACCTGCATCATCTGCTCGAAAGTCTCGAACAGATGCTACAACTCAAAGCCCAATCCAAGGACTTAAAGCTGACCTTTGAGCGCACTGCCCAAGTCCCTCAATATGTAAAAACCGACGAAATGAAACTGCGTCAGGTTTTGATTAATCTCCTCGATAATGCCATCAAATTTACCGAAAGCGGGAGTGTTACCCTGCGGGTAAAACTAGGGACTGGGGAAAAGCAGAATGCAACTGTTTCCTCTTCTCAATCCCTAATCTTTGAAATCGAAGATACCGGACTCGGCATTGATCATCTGGAGTTCGATCAATTGTTTGCAGCTTTTGGACAAACCACAACAGGTTTGAAGTCCTCTAAAGGAACTGGTTTGGGTTTACCCATTAGCCAAAAATTCGTACAGCTGATGGGGGGAGAGATTGTCGTCAGCAGTACGTTAGGTTTGGGCACTATATTTGCTTTTAATATCCAGGTGAGTCTGGTTGAGGGGACTCAAATTCAGCTCACCCAGTCCCAAAGTCAAAAAATCATTGGTTTAGCACCTCACCAACCCACCTATCGCATTTTGGTCGCGGAAGATCAGCCAGCGAACCGTATCCTTTTAGTGAAGCTCCTAGACACATTAGGCTTCGAGGTGCGGGAGGCAGAGAATGGTCAAGAAGCTGTAGCCATGTGGTCAAGTTGGGAGCCGCACCTGATCTGGATGGATATGCGGATGCCTGTCATGAACGGATATGAAGCTACCAAAAGGATCAAAGCTCATGTAAAAGGTCAGGCAACGGCGATTCTCGCTCTGACTGCCAGTGCCTTGGAAGAAGATCGACAAGTTATCTTGTCAGCCGGATGTGACGATTTCGTGCGTAAACCCTTTCGAGAAGAGGAGTTGCTCTGCAAAATGAGCAAACATTTAGGAGTGCGATATCTCTACCAAGAGGAAGCCATTGAAGATGAAGGAGAAAAAAAGGGATTTCTCCTTAATTCTTCTTCTCTACAAATGATGTCAGCTGAGTGGATTCAACAGCTATACCATGCAGCCTGCCTTGGCAGTGATCTGCTAATTTTTCAGCTCATTGAGCAAATCCCCGCAGAAAATTCTGCTCTTGCTAGTGCTTTGAAGGATTTAGTCGTGAACTTTCAGTTTGAGGAAATCATCAAATTATCTCAACCCCCTGTGAGTTAGAAACTGGAGAGGAGCATCTCACTTTCACGCCACAATTAACATTGGATATCTAAATTTTTGCTACCTGCCGGGGTGAAAATCAACAGGGTTACCACTACTCATCTGGCTCAATCATTGGTGTAAACAATATAATCTGGTTAAAAATACGCCAAAGTGCTCATAAAAGTTAGCTAATTTGCTGATTTCTTATATATAAAAAATTTTGTAAGATTGTACTATTGATTTAGTAGTATTGACATGATTGATTGCCATTCGTGCCTCGCTCAAAGAGATATCCTGATCGTTGACGACACACCAGAAAACTTGCGAATTCTCTCTACATTACTGATGCAACAGGGGTATAATGTTCGCAAGGCTCTGAGCGGGCAGACAGCAATGAAGTCTGTGCAAACTGTTGTGCCAGATCTGATTTTGCTCGATATTATGATGCCTAGCATGGATGGCTATGAAGTTTGCGAAAAGCTGAAAGCTGATCCCAAAACTGCCGAACTTCCCGTGATTTTCTTGAGCGCTCTCAGTGAGGCTTTCGACAAAGTCAAAGCTTTTGCTGTCGGGGGTGCAGACTATATTACTAAACCATTTCAACTTGAAGAAGTTTTAGCCCGCATTCAGAATCAACTAGCTCTGAGATCAGCAAAAATCCAAAACCAACAACTTAATGTCCAACTCGAAGAACGAGTGAAAGAGCGCACCTGTCAGCTAGAAACAGCTAATCAAGAACTGAAGCGGGAAATCAGCGAACGCCAGCTCCTTGAATCTCAACTGATGGAAATGGCACTCCATGATGCTCTGACAGGTTTGCCTAATCGAGTTTTATTCATGGAGCGCCTAGAACAAGCTCTCAGCCAGACTCAAAAACATTCAGACTACCAGTTTGCCGTTTTGTTTCTCGACTGCGATCGCTTTAAAGTTGTCAACGATTCTCTCGGTCATTTTGTCGGTGACGAACTGCTGATTGCCGTCGCTCGTCGTTTAGAAGCATCCCTAAGTCATAACGATACTCTGGCACGCTGGGGCGGTGATGAATTCGCAATTATCCTGACGAAGATTGAAGATATCAGTAGTGCTACCAAGGTAGCAGAGCGGATACTTAAAACCCTCTCTTTGCCGTTTCAACTTAAAAGACAAGAGGTTTTTATTAATGCCAGTATTGGCATTGCTATAGGTAATGTTAATTACCAGCAGCCAGAATATTTGTTGCGAGATGCAGACACCGCTATGTATCGTGCTAAGACGTTAGGAAAAGGTCAATATCACATTTTTGATCCGGAGATGCACGATGATGCTCTTGAGGCTTTACAGCTAGAAACTGATCTGCGTAGAGCTGTTAATCAGGGAGAATTTCTCCTCCACTATCAGCCGATTGTTGCTTTGAGTACTGGCAGGATTGTTGGGTTTGAAGCACTGGTGCGCTGGCATCATCCCCAACGAGGGCTGGTTTTTCCAGGTTCATTTATTCCCATAGCAGAAGAAACGGGTTTAATTAACCCTATTGGCAACTGGGTTTTACGGGAAGCGTGCCATCAACTGCGTCTCTGGCATCAGGAAATACTTACCGATTACCCCCTCACCATGAGTGTCAATCTTTCGGTACGGCAGTTTGCCCAACCAGACTTAATTGAGCAAATTGACCAAATTTTGGCAGAAACACAAATTAATCCCCAAAGCTTAAAGTTAGAAATTACAGAAAGTGCTATTATGAATAATATTTCATTAGCCAAGTCAATTTTACAACAGCTCCACGAGCGCCAAATTCAGTTATGTATTGATGATTTCGGCACCGGCTATTCTTCTTTGAGTTATCTTCTCTCTTTTCCAGTTGATATCCTCAAAATCGACCGCTCTTTTATTAAACACCTAGATGGAAACCCAGAAAATCTGGGACTCATACCAGCAATTATGAAGATTGCCCAATCGATGAGCATGAGTGTAGTTTTTGAAGGGATTGAAACAACGCAACAGTTAGAAAAACTGAGAAGCTTGGACTGCGACTACGGTCAAGGATATCTGTTTTCTAAACCTTTACAGGGGAAAGAGGCCACAAAACTAATTGCACCAGCTTCTATGAATCACCATCATAGATATATTTGTTGTGATGCAGTTTCTACTAACTACCACTAAAACTAGCTTGCCGTTAATAATTGGCTCAGGCATTTGAGCAACTCAGCAGGACGGAAGGGCTTGGTGAAATAAGTCGTTGCTCCTAAACTCATGGCTTTTTGACGGTGTAAGTTGTTTTCCCGCGAAGTTAACATTACCACCGGCAAACTGTGCCAGCGAGGATGAGAGCGAATCTCTTTTAATAAACCCAAACCATCAAGACGTGGCATGTCAATATCACAAATGATCAAACTAGCGTGTTTAACAGTCTTGTTTAGCATCTCCAAAGCCTCTATTCCGTCTCGACATTGCACCACTTGATACCCTGATTGACTGAGAACGCGATCTAACATGCGACGTACAGCAATCGAATCGTCTACTACTAAAATTGTGGGCTCCAATTCAACTTCAGACTGACCCTGAGCTACTAAAGATGCGCTCTCAGCATGAGAAGCCAAACTAGCCTGGGCAATCAGTTCGCCAAAATGATTGGGATATAGCACTGGCACAACTTCACCCGTCCCTAGAACAGTGCAACCGGCTATGTATGTGGGCACCTGGACGGTGGAATCAAAGGGTTTAAGTACCAATTCCCGCTCACCCAATAGAGAATCTACGGCAACCACGACAGGCTTACCATTGACATCCAGAACAATACCAAGCTGGGAGTCGAATTTTGGGGAAGGGGCGAGGAGCCCTCCCGGCATCCGCTTAGCGATCGCTGCTGGCTGGCGATACGGGAGTAATTGTATTAAAGGAAATAGCGGCACTGTGGAATTGTGCCAGACAATCGAACCAGCTTGAATCGAAAATTCAGACAAGTCAGTTATTTCTAGGATATTGACTGAAGGAATTGCCAGAGTGCGCTGCTGACAGCGACATAACAACAATGGCAAGATGCTCAGTGTCAAGGGAATAGCAATCGTAAATCTGGTTCCCTGTCCTAAGGCGGTTTCTACCCGCACTCCGCCTCGCAGTCGCGCTACATGCAGTTTCACGGCATCCAGACCAACACCTCGGCCAGAAAGAGTCGTCACAGTTTGGGCAGTGGAAAAGCCGGGAGCAAACAGAAATTCTAAAATTTGCTCCCGTGTGAGTTTAGTCTGGGTGCCAGAGCTACACAGTCCCATCTGGACGGCTCTTTGGTAGACTTTTTGAGTATCAATACCACGACCATCATCAGCAACACCGATCACAACTTGATTACCTTGGACGATCGCGGAGAGTTTGATTTTTGCATTCGATGACTTGCCTAGAGCCTGCCGTTCCTCGTAAGTCTCTATACCGTGATCGAAAGCATTACGCAGCAGATGAGTTAAAGGAGTTTGTAGTTGTTCTATAATTACCTGGTCAATTAGAGTTTCTTGGCCTTCAACAATTAGCTCCACAGACTTTTGATACTGCTGGTTGAGTGTTTGTAAGGGGGTAACAAACCTATCAGTTAAGAGGGAAAATGGAACTAAGCGTGACTGAGTTAAATCTCCACGCAGGCTATCGAGTTGTTGCCGCATGTGATCGAGGGTCTCTTGTAGTTCAGACCCGATCAGCTCAAAATCAGCTCTGTTTTCCTGTACCTGTGCCATGAGTTCCTCCAGTTCTTGGAGTGGGCTGTCAATGGCGGTATGCTGGTTGAAGTGGCGCGGCTCAAGCTCCTTGTCTGTCGGAGAGAAACTCAGCCAATCCCTGGCATAGCCACCCATCGGCAAGGTGAGCTGGAATGCTAACTGGTCATAGAGAGTCCGCACCTTCTGGGTGATGCTGCCAGACTGTTGAGTGCGGTTTTTCATAGCTAGACTGGCCTGGAGCAATTGCTGGCAAGATAGGGAAAGCCGCTCGTAACTGATCAGTATTTCCCCTACTGTGTTGTTCATCCGATCCAGTCGCTCAACAGGGATGCGCAAGTTCAGAGCTTGTGGAGATGACACTTCCTGCCGTCCTTTGGCCTCAGATGCAACACCTGGAACCTCATTTGGCTCAGAAACAGCAAGTTGAGGTGAAGCTGTCGCCGTCTCAGGTGAGGGAGCTAATTCTTGAGCATAGGAGTTGAGAACTTGTGATCGCTTTAAGCGGAGTTCTACAATTGCCGTCATAGCAATTTGCTCAATGGGTAGACTGGTTTGATCCAACCCTTGCCGGAGTTCCGCAGCCATGTCAGCTAACCAATTCTGGTTGAGAGCTTGACCTAGCAGCGTGCATTCTTCCTGCAAAGTCATGAGAGCCTGCTTGATCGCATCGCTGGGAGCGGCTGTTTGGAGCAACTGCTCTACTCTTTGCAAACAATCTTCTAAGTCAACTGTTAGCGCTGTTTTTAAAACATATGAGGCTGTGGGACTGACTTGGAAGTCTGCTTTTGGCAGATCAGCGCTCTGAGTAGATGAGCTAGGGCGCTTTTGGTCAGGCAAATTGGCAAGGAAGCTATCTAAGGCTGTAAAAATTGGCAAGGGCTCAGCGATATCATCACCGTTGATAGCTTGAGCGATCAGGTTCCCAACTTGCTCAATACCCACAGACAAAAGTTCATAGGCAAATTCTCGTTCCGGTACGCGTTCCTCATGGAGAGCTTGTACTAAATCTTCTAGTTTATGGGCGAGTTGACTTAGGGTTGGCAGTTGAGCAATGCCAGCTCCTCCCTTGAGAGAGTGAGTAGCTCGCATGAGAGCTGCGTACTCATTCTGAGCGTTAATGGCTGCCCCATTGGAACGTAAACGTCCGAACCCTTCATCTAGCATAGCTAAATAGTCTGGGGCATCTTCATATAAGAAGCAATTGCGTGCTTCTTGAGTAATAGCTTGTAGCGCATCAGCGTCGAGATCCATTTGTATCACTTCCGTTTAATCGCTAAACGATATTATTAATCGACGCGGAATTTTGCCATATAACCCTGTAGTTCTTCGGCAACTGCCACAAGTGCTTTTAGAGCACCAGAGACTGCTTCTGATTCAGAAGATGTGTTTTTAGCGATCGCTGCAACTTCCTCCATTGTTTGGTTAACCATTTTAGACGCTTGAGTTTGGGAAACTGTACTGACTGAAATTGATTGCAGCAGTTGGTCAATTTTTTGGCTGATCAGAGCCAAATTTTCTAAAGTTTGTTTAGTTTTTGCTACTAATTTTGTTCCGGTTGCGACTTGTTTTGTACTTTGATCCATTGTTTGCAAAACTTCAGCAGTTTCTTGCTGAATCGTGCTCACCAGTTGCTCAATTTCTTTAGTAGAGTTGGTCACCCTCTCAGCCAAGCGTCGCACTTCATCGGCAACTACGCGAAACCCCTGACCATTTTTTCCAGCTCTGGCTGCTTCAATTGAGGCGTTAAAAGCTAAGATATTGGTCTTTTCAGAAATACCAGATATTATACTAACGATTTTGTAAATTTCCTGCGAAGACTCAGCAAGACGTTTCACCTTTTTGGAAGTCTCGGTAACGCTGGTACGGATATTTTGAATGCTGCGGACGGTTTCATCCATCGTTTCCCAACCTTCTTGAGCAGCTAGCAGGGCTTTACGAGCAATGACTGCTGCTTCTTGGGCTGAGTCGGCTACAGACTGAACAGATTGCACCATTTCGGCTACAGAATTGAGGGTAACTGAAATAACTTGGGCTTGAGTTGTGGCTTCTTGGCTGAGTCTTCTGACACTTGCTTCACTATTAAAAGCGGACTGATGAACTTGGTTAGTAGCAGTTTGCACTTGGGTAACGAGCTGACTAAGGCTGTGAATCGTGGCGTTGAAAGCGTCGGCAATTGAACCCATCTCCCCATCATCTACTTGTGCTCGGACTGTGAGATCGCCCAATTTTGCTCCTTCAATGTCAAGCAACAGTTTAATCACTTTTTGTTGCAGGCGTTCGTTTTCTTGCCTGTGGAAGTCTAGTTCTGATTGCCGTTGGCTTTCCTGTTCTGCCATGATAGAATCTGAGATGTTGATAACCTCAGCCATATGATTGAATGAGCGAGCCAACTGCCCTACCTCATCATCGGCAAACACCTCAGCTCTAGCGCTCTTGTCGCCCTCAATAAACTTCTGAATTGTCGCTCCTAAATGCTTGATTGGTTCAGCGATCGTCTGGCTGAGTGCCATTACCAGCAAAATATTCAGGCCGATGGCAACGGCAGCCAAGGCTAACAGTAACCACAAGTTCCCAGATAAAAGCTGATTCAGCCATGCGTCTGGTGTACCGCGTACCAAGATGGCTGTAGCCTGTCCAGCAGCATTAGGCAACGCTTTGGCAGCCATCGTGTAAGTATTCTTGCCAATCTTGACTCGCTTAGTAATCAGTGCGCCGTTGGCATTGACAGCGCCGGTTAGTAAGTCTGTGTTGGGCAGTCCCACATCGGCAACAGGTTGATTTCCCACTTGCTCTTCGGAAGTGGCAAGGATAAATTCACCTCTGGTGTCATTTGGGTGATAAATATAAACTGCACTGTAACCACTTCCTAAACTACTAACTATAGTTTGAAATGTTTTAGCAGCAGCAATGACTGCTGGGTGATCTCGTTGCCCCCAAACCCCAACCCCCAGTTGGTTGATTTTGCTGTCGTAAGCCAGTTGTGTCACCGCTAACTCTGACTCCACTTGGCGAATAAGTTGCGATCGCCAACTCCGCATGATCGCAAAGGCACTGATTCCCCAAAACCCCAGAGCCAGCAATTCTGATAAAATTAGCGCTAGCACTTGTTTGCGGCTGATGGATAGGTTGTAGAGCCTTTGCAGGAGCCTGAGCCTGGGGTGTAGCGCTAGTGACTGGAGGGGCTCTCCTCGGCGGTTCTCACTCACTCCGGCAACATCTGTGAGATTTGCTGGCAACTCCACCGAGGAAGCTTCTGGGATTGCCGCCGTATCCAACGCTTCCAATGCTCGGCGAGCACTGGCTCCAATTGTGCCTGAAGGATCGGCTAATGCCACTTCTTGATACAGTATTCTAGCATCATTAATATGGCCTGCTTGCTCTAAAGCACTAGCCATACTAATCTTGGCCAGCAAACCTCTAGAGTCATCGTCAGTATCTTGGGGATAACCCTTGCCGGTACTTGCCATAGATCCACCCAGGAATTGCCAGAACCGTGGCTTAAGGGACTTAAACTTATAAACATTAGACTATAAATTAAGAATCGCGCTTTTTATTTTTTTATATTTTCTTTTTTCTGCTTTATGGTAGCCAACACGGTATCAACGTTGAGAATGCCAGCTGGCGAGTGCTCGACTTCAGCCACGCCAGAAAACAACGAGCGCAGGAAAGGCGAAAACCTTGTTGGTACTGGTCTAAATTTCGCTGGTTCTAGAGACACAATTCCTTTGAGAATCGATACAACGCAACCCACTCGGCGTTCATTTGCCGGACTATCACCACTGGAAATTGCCACTATGGTCAAACTATCCTGCGATCGCCATGGCGTCGGCGATGGCTTGATTCCCAGTAGATCGCTCAACTCCATCACCCATAGCAATCGACCCCGCTGATTTACCACTCCCAACAGAGCATCAGCCACTCCTGGAATTGGACAAATTCCTCCCCGCCTGAGGGTCATCACCTCTGCTGTACTCTCCAGAGGTAGCAGGACTGTCACTGATTGTCGCAACTGGATGTGAAAGTAATCCATATTTGTTGCTCATTGTTCATATCATCTCTACTTGAATTCCTATTTTATCCGTCATGCTGCTAATTGCTCAAGCTTGGCTTTTTCCCTTTGGCTACTAGCCATTAGCTTTGATATAATTGCAAACCGTCTGGATCAGTTCTTTAGGAACAAAGGGTTTCTTGATATATCCATTTCCTCCTTGGCGTAAAGCCCAAAACTGATCAAATTCCTGGTCTTTTACAGAGCAAAAAATAATTGGCACTTTCCCCATCTGGGGATTCGATCTGATCTGGCGACATAGCTCTAGTCCACTCACACCCGGCATGACAATATCTAGCAAGATTGCACTAGGTTGTTCGTTCTCTTCCAGCCATGTCAAAGCTGACTCACCTGTCTCTGCTAAGACCACATTTAAGCCAACTTGTTTTAGTAAAGAGACAATTAGACGCTGTTCGGCTCGACAATCTTCTACTACCAAAACCGTTTTCATCCGTCCTTTCCTAATTCTGCATCACTTGTTAACCTTTGTACCAAGTTGAGCAGTTGCTGTGGCTCAAATGGTTTGACTACATAGTCTACTGCCCCGACCATTCGAGCCCGAATTCTATCCACTATTCCATCTCTGCCTGTGAGCATGACAATCGGTATTTCTTTCAAAAGTGTTGACTGTCTTAGCATACGGCAAAGTTCGTAGCCATCTATTTCCGGCATTGTAATATCCATTAACACCAAAGATGGCTTGACTCGTGCCAAGGTGGTTAATGCTCTTGCTGGTTCTAGCAATTCCAAGACTTGATAGCCAGCTGCTTCAAGGGTCAGCTTCACATTCCGTTGCACTGCTTTACTGTCATCAATGCAAGCGACAACAGGCTTTTCTTCACTTTTTAGGGAATTGTATGGTTGGACACCCACTACCCCTACTCGAACCAATTTCTGCAACAACACAGCTAATTTCAACACATCCATTTTTAGCCAATAGGCCACTTCATAAATGCAAAGACCCTGATTGAGGGCTTCACTAAGAGATTTGATGAGTTGAGCGTCTCTGGTTCTTAAGCTAAGGTGATTGTAAAACTGCTCTCTATCCCTAACTATAGGTCGCTGAAAGGGAGAACTGACTTCAGGCCGCAGATCTGCCCATTGAGTCAGCAGAGTTCGTAACGATAAAACAGTTTGCTTCAGCGGGACTGATAATAGTAAGGGGTCTATTCCAATCGTTCTTTCAAACTGAATTAAAGTTCGAGGAAGGGTAAAAAATTGAGCCAGAGCTTCTTGGGTTAGAGCAAAAAGCAGCTTGCGAACTTGTGGCAAAGGTAGTTGACCTGATTGCCAATGATGACAGAGATACTGATAATCTGATGGCAATTCCTTGAGTTCCATCGGATTAAGATGAGGAGAGTAACGCTGTAGTAAATAGGCAAGTCGCTCTTGCTGACCAACAGCGCTAGTAGCAAAATGCACCTGTCCATTGCCTACATAAACTCGCCAAAATACCGAATGATCGTTGGGGTCACGAATCGTCACTCGCCCAGAGAGTTGCTTTGCCATAATGTCTTGTAACACTTTGGCTGGAGAAGCCACTGCCCTAACAGAGGTGTTAAGGCCAGTCTCTATTGCAGTGGTGTAGATCCCGGATGCAGCAATAGTCATTGGTAAACGCTATTATGACTTAATAATATATGTGTAAAAAACTGGGTGGAAAAACAGTACACCAACGGGCTCGATAGCTTTTTGTCTATCTTCTGCCATTCTAACGAAAGCTTACAAATATAGATTTCTATTTTTTCCTATACAGTACCACCCTTTACGTATTGATACATTGGCCAAACTATTTAAGTATTCACACTTTTACTTAGATAGAGATCGTATAAATCCTAACTAGCGTACTCGGAATTGGGGATAGGTAACTTTAATCACAGTTAAAGTCTAGATTTTGGCTGATTTGTCTTCGTCCATAAGGTTTATAGATTAAGTATTCAACCTAATTTATGGACGTGTCTATTTCAACTACTGTATTAGGAAAGACTAGCTGTATATTAAATTTTGGGCACTATTTTTGAAACTCTACCTGATGATAGGCTGCATAAACTCCCTGGACATTATACCAGTTAAGGAAAATTCGGGCAATTTCCAGCGCTAGCTGAGATTTACCTTGATCGATTAGCCATTGTAAGAATGGAGCCATGGTGCGTTCGTTGAGTCTGCCGCCTAGGGAAAGAAGTCCCCACAGGAGACGATGGAGCCAAGTCATCTGGATCATCATTCGCACTTCCCATGTGGGATGCTTTTGGTAGAACAAGACTCCCATACGTCCTCGCTGAATTTCTCTATCAATCATGCGAGGAATTTGATCTAAAGTAAAAGGCGGATGCCAGTGATAGCCGACAGCGCTTGGACATTTAATCAGTTTTAACCCCAACTGCTTCAGCCGGACACCCAGTTCTAGGTCTTCCCAGCCATAAAGTTGAAAGCGGGTGTCAAACAGTCCAACCAGAATCAGCCACTTGCGAGCGATCGCTACATTCCCCGTAGCAAAATAAGCTGCTGAAAAATCTGTCAGTTTGTAAGATTCAGACGTAGGATTCTCAAAGTTGCAGGTATTGACGACCCAACCGTAAGTGAACAGGCGATCACTTCCCAAACTTTGCTGTCCCTCAACCAGTGCCTTTGCATGTGCCTGGAGGAAATGCTCGGTAACGACTAAATCACTATCAATAAAGATAATTGTGTCGCCAATTGCCTGCTCTACTCCTAGATTACGAGCTGCTGCTGGCCCTTGGTGAGCTTGAGAAAGCGATCTAGTATGAGGAAGCTCCCCTGCATGTCTTGCCAGCCATTCTAGCGTACCGTCAGTTGAACCATCATCCACCACAACCACCTCGTAGCCAGCGATCAGACTACCAGCACTCAACTGCTGCCGCTCCAAGGCTTTGAGGCATTTCTCTAGAATTGGTTGACGATTATAAGTAGGAATAATAATGCTGAAAAACACAGTTTTCCTCACAGCACACCCTCTATTCTAGTATCCTGACATCTTGCACCATTCTCAAAAAGCCCGCTCTCCCGCCCAGAAATCAATGATATTTTTGGCAAATCGACTAAGGGGTACCCCCCTACCTAATTGGCCAACAGTATCTTTAAATCTCTGGCTCTCTGACAGCGCTGAGGATCACAAAGCTTTGGGGAAAGCCACCTCCTCTTACCAAAAACAGGTGGGAGGAAAACTATTACACCCAAACCCATTAGACTAAGGCATCAAACGGGAGATCGTAATTGTGGCAAATATAGT
>CAZZWA010000031.1:0-1487 GCA_964657555.1 uncultured Microcoleus sp. | reverse complement strand
CAAACCCATTAGACTAAGGCATCAAACGGGAGATCGTAATTGTGGCAAATATAGTCTTTTCTCAACTTCATCAGTTCTACCAATTATGTAGGGCATCGTGAAGTCTGGCCTTAGCATAACGTCAGGAGTAAGGGAGTGGCAATGGCCAACAGGGATGGAGGTGATCGCACTCACACTAACACCAACAACCAGAAGTCCACAGCGACGAGTCTTTGAATCGATAACTAGCAACTTGGGTAATTAGCATAAATTTAGTTGCATAATGAAAGCTCGTTGTTTTGCAAAATTGAGAAATCAATGGGTCGTGCTAATAAAGTGGTGCTGGCATATTCAGGGGGAGTTGATACCTCTGTCTGCATTCCCTATCTCAAACATGAGTGGGGAGTCCAAGAAGTTATTACCTTGGCAGCAGATTTAGGTCAGGGTGATGAATTGGAACCAATCAGGCAAAAGGCGCTGAAATCGGGTGCAAACGAATCCCTGGTTATTGATGTGACTGAGAGGTTTATCCAAGACTATGCTTTCCCGGCAATTCAGGCGAATGCTCTCTACGAAAATCGCTATCCTCTGGCAACTGCCTTGGCTCGTCCTCTCATAGCCAAGATCTTAGTAGAAACTGCACAAAAATATGCTGCTGATGCGATCGCCCACGGCTGTACTGGCAAGGGTAACGATCAAGTGCGCTTTGATGTGTCCATTGCCGCACTTAACCCCAATCTCAAAATACTGGCACCGGCAAGAGAATGGAACATGAGCCGGGAGGAAACCATTGCTTACGGTGAGAGATACGGGATTTCCTCTCCAGTCAAAAAATCTTCGCCTTATAGCCTTGACCGCAATTTGCTAGGATTGGCGATTGAGGCTGGCCCCCTGGAAGACCCTTGGAATGAGCCTCCTGAAGACATATATGTGCTGACGAAAGCGATCGCAGATACTCCCAACGAACCAGAATATGTAGAAATTGGTTTTGAGCAAGGGATTCCTACTACCCTCAATGGTGAAACCCACTCGCCAGTGGCTTTGATCTCTCAACTTAACCAACTCGCTGGAAATCATGGCATTGGGCGTATTGACATGCTAGAAAACCGTCTTGTGGGTATTAAGTCGCGAGAAATATATGAATCACCAGCCATGTGGGTGTTAATTCAAGCTCACCGCGATCTGGAAAGCCTGACTCTGACAGGAGATGTAACTCGCTACAAGCGCAGCATTGAAGAAACTTATAGCCAACTGGTGTATAACGGTCTTTGGTACAGCCCTCTTAAAACCGCGCTGGATGCCTTTATTCAGAAAACTCAGGAGCGGGTATCGGGAATTGTACGGGTTAAACTCTTCAAAGGTAATGCCATTATTGTGGGACGCAAGTCAGACTATTCTCTCTACAGTCTTGATTTGGCAACCTATGGTGCTCAAGACCAGTTTGACCACAAGGCAGCTGAAGGATTTATTTATGTTTGGGGTTTGCCTACTCGCGTTTGGTCTCAGAA
>CAZZWA010000030.1:0-23838 GCA_964657555.1 uncultured Microcoleus sp. | reverse complement strand
GCTCAGCATGACAAGTAAGCGTTTTTAGTAAGTGATTAACCGGACATGATATAACACTCATTTTATGAAGGGCAACAGCTCAAACTCTTGACGAATTTCTAAAAGAGAAATATCAAACAGAGACGGATAGTCAAGGAATGGATAGTACTGTCGATGACTACGGGTTTTAAACTACATGACAATCACTTCTGACAATAGGGAATTAGAAGCATTAGTTGAGTTTATACAGCTCCTTGTCGGCCTCCATAAGATAGGTTGAAGGTTGAGGAAGGACATAGGCAGAATTGTTGGGCTTCTGCTAGATATTTACTGATAATTGCCTGAGAGACTGTAGAAACATGGTAGTCATTGAGTAACTTACGTTCCACCAAAGGCTGATAATACTCTCCTGCCACGACTAAGTAACCGACTCGAATACCTGGCATTAGGGTTTTTGAGAAAGTGCCCACATAAGTCACTATATCCTGTCGGTCTAATGCTTTAATCAGGGCTGGTGCAGATTCAAAATTCAACCCTTCGTAGGCATTATCTTTGAGAATCAAGCAGTGATAGCGTTCAGCAAGTCGCAGCAATTGGTGACGATGAGATTGGGAAGTGGTGATTCCTGTAGGATTATCCAGAGTGTTGACTTGTATATTCTCAGCTAGAGAGCGAATTGAGGGAAGTTTGTCTCCTGGTTGCAAGGCTCTAGTTTGGATCAGACGGCGAATGCGATCGCGAATTTGTAAACTGAGATCTTGCACCTACCTGATGACCCGCCAGGGAATTAATTCCCTAGCTAATAGCGAAAGTCCTCTGAAGATGACTAAATGCTTACTGTATAAAGATTTCAGTCTACTAAAGTGGACTTTAGATATTAGCCCGGAGTTTAAACTCCGGGCGGGTGTGGCAACTTACCGAGAATGGTGCAAGATGTCAGTAAATAGACAGCTCTGGATGAATGTCGCTCTACAGGAATTCTCACAGCCCAGTCCTTTTTAAAAAATCCAGTGCTTTAGCACTATATATGATTTCCCTGCGCCTCTCCTAGTACACTTTAATGGCATTTGATTAGAACAGTGACAAGTGAGTGGCACTGTTCTAGTTGTGGAGCACTACTGACTAGTATCGCTTTCTTCAATCCTCTTTTGGCGATTCTAACCACCGGGCAAATTCTCTGGCAAAGCGATCGCCCAAAATTGCCTCCCGGATCTGTTGAGTGAAGCGAATCAGTTCCGTGATGTTGTGAATCGAGAGCAACGTGTAGCCTAGTACCTCCTGTGATCGCAACAGATGACACAAGTAGGCGCGGCTAAAGTTCTGGCAGGTGTAGCAGGAACAGCTGGCGTCCAGGGGGGTGAAATCCTCTTTGAACTGGGCGTTTTTCAGGCCCCAGCGCTCTCCTTGCACCAAAGCGGAGCCATGGCGAGCGATTCGGGTAGGAATCACGCAGTCAAACAAATCCACACCAGATGCGATCGCAATAGCCATTTCTCGGTAGGTGCCTACACCCATTAGGTAACGAGGTTTTTCCACTGGCAGCAGCGGCGCAGTAGCTTGAACAATCTGGTGGATCATTTCTGGCGGTTCCCCTACACTGACACCGCCAATTGCGTACCCTGGTAGGTCTAACGCGGCTAAAGACTGAGCCGTTGCCACTCGTAAATCCAGGTAGACGCCGCCCTGAACGATGCCAAATAAAGCTTGCTTATCTGGTTGTCGGTGAGCCTCTATACACCGTTCCAGCCAGCGGTATGTACGAGCTGTTGCCGCCTCCACATCTAACCGCGAGGCTGGGTAAGGCGGACACTCATCAAACGCCATAATTACATCTGCTCCCAAAGCATGCTGAATCTGGATAGACCGCTCTGGCGTCAGATAAATTATTCGACCGTCCCGAGGAGAACGGAATGTTACACCATCTTCAGTAATTTTCCGTAGCTCACTCAAGCTGAACACTTGAAAGCCACCGGAATCGGTGAGCATCGGTCCCATCCACCCCATAAACCGATGTACTCCACCAGCACCTGCTACAATTTCTTCCCCTGGTTGCAGGTGGAGGTGATAGGTGTTGGCCAGTACCATCTGGGCACCCGTTGCCTGTAGCTGGGCTGGTGTGATTGTTTTTACGGTCGCCAACGTCCCCACTGGCATAAATTTCGGGGTTTCTACGATCCCGTGAGGCGTGACAAATACACCCGCACGAGCGTGCGTCTGGCTACAACATGCCTGACACTGGAAAGAAAAGGTATTTTTTTGCTGATCTGACACTGTAAGCTAAACCACGTTGAAGTTGCATATTTACTTAGCGGTTTCCACCCTTGTGTTGACAGTTGACTGATAGCTGTAGTCCCGGACAGCCAACTGTCAACAAAAAGCCAAAAATCGTACATGCAAACTAGATATGGAACAGCTTAATTGGTAATTGGTCATCGGTCACTGGTCAGGAAAGTTTTAAGCTTTGAGTCTTGAATCAAGAACCCTTTAACTCAACACTCATAACTCTCCGACCTCCATTACCCATTACCCCTCAAAAGAGCAATCATCGTCATCAAGTTGGACATCCCACTTGGCTGAAAGGACTTGTGTGACCATTGCTTCCAAGGCAGCAGCATTGAGAATACGCTGATTGTCTGGCTCTTGCAATGGGCTAGAAAGCGGTATCAGCCGTAATTGACGGTTATCCTGAATGAGGTCAAAATAAGCTTCCTGCTTTGAGGACTGGTGCAGATGCAGGTAATCAAAACTATAGACGTTTAGATAAATGGCCTGATTGGCAATCAGGGTGGCTCTGTATGGGTCAGCAAACACCTCTAGCACACATCCTTCCCCCTCGCTCAGCAACCTGCCGTCGAGGGAGTGAATGTAGCGGACGCGGCCTAAATCTGTTAAGAGTTGCCGCATATCTTGCTTGTTAATAACAGTGCCAGTGTCTATGATGCAGGGAGCCGGTAGCTGGGGTGGAGATTGGTCGTGACTCATGGAAAAAGCCTCTTGTTTAAACAGGCCCGATCATGCCATGCGGTGCGTAGATGCAGCAGCAGGGTGATTCCTTCATTTAAGCAACAGTTGGTGAAACATAATACTATGTTGGGGAAGCACATAGCTGATCGGAACTGCTACGACACAATATTAGCCCAACATTTCTCACATGCTACTGCGCCAATATACTGAATTTCTTGTATGAGTGTTACAACCGTATCCGTGCATCTGTGGTGCAACTTTTCTTAACTTGGCGATCGCTCCTAGGGGCGATCGCGTTTTACACTTGTTTGCCAGTTCCTGATGGATGGACTTTGGAGTTCCAGCGTATTGCTCGCTGGGCACCACTCGTTGGGTTGTTGATTGGGGGATTGCTGGGCTTGGGGGATTTAGGATTGCATAGTCTGGGTATGCCCGTGCTGACTCAATCAGCCTTAGTGGTGGTGGTCTGGGTTGCCCTTACGGGTGGTCTGCACCTAGATGGGGCGATGGATACGGCTGATGGGCTGGCAGTGCAGGATAGGCAACGGCGTCTGGAGGTGATGGCAGATAGTGCTACGGGTGCGTTTGGGGCAATGGCAGCAATTGCGCTGTTGCTGTTGAAAATATCTGCGCTGCACGATTTAGATTCCTATCGATGGCTGGCCCTAATGTCTGCTACTGGGTGGGGACGCTGGGGACAAGTGGTGGCGATCGCTAGCTATCCTTATCTCAAACCCACGGGCAAAGGGGCGTTTCACAAAGAAGCGATTCATCCATTCCCGGACATTGTGCTGGGATTGCTACTGCTGTTGGGTCTTTTGGGGCTGCAAATTTTCTTAGAACCGGGCCACTGGGTGGTGGCAGTAGGAACGACATCTGGGGGATGCGCGATCGCGCTGATGGCAGGAGCCTGGTTCAATCGACAATTAGGCGGACACACTGGCGATACATATGGAGCTGTGGTGGAATGGACGGAAGCACTCCTACTGTGCCTGCTCACCATGCTGTGAAGTTCACTGTAGCCATTAGCAAAAGGCGACTAACTGTATATGCAGTAATTAACCGAACTTGATGTAATCATTAATTTTAAGGAATTGGACGCAGGCGCGTGACTTTGAGCTTGAAGGGACCGCCGCTAGTATCGCCAAAGGCGTGGACGCGAATGATATATGAACCCGTCTGAGTAATCCGAGCAAATAGAAGGGAGTTGGTGCTGCCGTCGGGGCCGTCGTCGTTTTCCCCTATTTTTGTGCCGTCAGCTGTCAAAAGTGTGATGATTGTATCAAAGCTATCTGAGGTCAGGTCAATGGCAACTTGGTCGCCAGCATTCAACTTGATCGTGTAGTCGCGGGCAAAGCCTCCTTCTCCTGTGGGGATGTCTTTCTCTGAGAGGGTATCAGAGATTTCCCCACTTCCAGGCAGAGGAATCGGGTTGTAAACTGGCTTTTGCGCCCTGACCGTTCCAGCACCCAGTCCCAGAATGAGTAAGGCTACAGGTAGGAGTCGGACTGGGCTTAACCGGGTTGCAGACGGGTTGGTCATAAAGTTTCTATTAATACAGCAATAGTCCGTCCTATTATACGGTTGCCATTAGGTTGCACGTTGCAGACCTAAAGATACTGGTTTAACACTTCGACAGTGGCTTGTCCTGTTTTTGCCCAACTGAACTGGCTAGCCCTATTGAGGCTGAGGGCGCGCAGGTGCGATCGCAAGCCAGAGTTAGTTGCTACAGCTTGCATAGCTTCAGCAATTTCCCCTACATTATAAGGATCGACTAGCAGGGCAGCATCTCCAGCAACTTCTGGTAGGGAGGAGCAGTTAGAGGTAATCACGGGGGTGCCGCAGGCCATTGCTTCCAAGACTGGGAGGCCAAAGCCTTCCCAAAGGGTGGGAAAGACCAGAGCGATCGCTTGATTAATTAGGGTCGGTAGTGCTTGGGAGGGAACATAGTCGAGGAATTTTACTTGAGCGGGGATGTTCAGTTTTTCTGCTTGCGCTATCAAAGATGGAGTATAACGGTGGTCAGTTGGCCCAGCCAGCCACAGTTGGCAATCACGGCAGCTAGGAATAGTAGCAAAAGCGTCAATCAGTCGCTGCACGTTCTTGTAGGGGTCGTGTCTGCCTATGTAGAGGAAGTAGAAGATTTTGGATTTTGAATTACTTGAAATTTTAAGTTGTCGAAAGTGATCGGCGTTGTAGGCAAGCGGAATTGGCGTGATTTTCTTAGATGGAATGTGGTAGAAGTCAGTAATATCCTGGGCGGTGGCGTAGGAGTTACAGATGATGTGCTGGGCTTGCGCTAAGACTTGGGGTATGTAATAGCGAAAGTAGGGCGTTTGGAAAGAGAGGCTTCTGGGAAAGCGTAGGGGGATCAGGTCGTGAACCATCACCACATAACGGCAGCTTGACCCTAGAGGCGCTTCCGGAACGGGGGAAAATAGCAGGCTGGATTGCAACTGTTGCTGGATGCGCGGCAGCTGCGTCTGTGTCCATAAGAGGCGCAGGAGATGTCCTTTTGTCCCAGAGGCAGGGGTGAGGTTTGGCGGAACCGGGTAGCATCTGTAGTTATCAATGGCTTGCGGAACCAGTAATGTGGGGTTGAGAAATTGTAGATGAGGTAATAGATTGGCGGCATACGTTGATATGCCTGTAGGTTGAGAGAGCAAAAATGACAGGTTGACTAATAACATCTAGGTAAAAGGATTTCTATTGCTGTCACTACTGCTTCTGTTCACGCGAATATTTGAATTTTCCTGGGATTGACGATAGCATAATATATTTACTCCTCACTGATAAGTTCCTGATCATGTGGTAACAAGGGCTCTAAAGCAGAGCAGATCTGCCTTGCTGCCTTTTCATCCTGTCGATCAGAGCGCTGCTTGTGAAAGTCCAGTAAAGTAACTCTATAAAATTTATGGAAAATGATACGCCAGTTCCATAGAATCGAATTTCTAAATCCTTCACACTACTGAGAGCAATGACAAACTCAATATGCTTCTGAGAAGCAAAAACTGTATATTGATACCAAATCTTATTTCCATTATCTGATACAATATCAAATAAAAATGCTGTGTTTTGCTTATTGGTATTTGATAATTTATCATAAATTTCAAAATTTATAGTGAGTTTGTAAAAACCATCATTAACTTTTATATATGGGCCGTATGAAACCAGACCTTGATTTTCTTGAGAAATAGTAAATTTCCGCAAGCTTTCTTTTTTATTAATAAAACCGGAAACTAGGCAGAGTTGCTCTGGATTAATTCTAATTGTCACTTGCCCTTTCAAAGAGTCTAGAAAGCACTTCATCTGATGATACTTGTAGGTATGTTTGCTATCTTCCTGAGTTTTTGGTAATTGAAAGCCCCAGCCTGCAAAATGCACTATATATGCTGAGGATGCTGAACTCAGAGATGCGCCCTCGTGGAAAAAATAATTATACTTTTTGTCAAAATAGTAAATCTTATATTTTAGGAATCTGGCTTTCCAGTTTAGATATGATTGTTCGCGAAAAAGACCTAGGTAAAATTTTTCAGGATCAGTAAATAAATCTTGATGCAATTTGCTAACTAAAATCACTCCTGAATTAAAATAGTCTGAGTCCCAACTTTCTATGTGCCCTAGATAATTTTGGACTTGAGAAATCGCCTCGCTCCTATCAACTAACGCTCCTTCATTTACCACTCCTATTGTATCCTCTGGAATCATTTCGAAAATATTGGGTGTATTTGAAGACACAATGACATCACAATCTAAAAATAATACCCTATCATAAGACTCTAAATATTCTTTGATTCTTAACTTACTATAATGCGGTGGAATATTTCGATCTGAAAATATTCTTTCTCTAATACATGCGAAATCTGCGCCTATTCTCTTAGCATAAGATTGAATTGAGTGTTGAGAGAGCGAATATATTTCCTCAGATTCTTGACCAATAACAAGGGTTAAGACAAGATGGCACTTTTTGCAAGTATTAAAAGCCATATTTTATATCAGGTAGATGCTACTAGATATGTTGCTGCTCTAAATCAATCTCAAACTCTATTGTAAGAATTTGTATTGACAGCTACCTGAGAATAAAGTACTAACTCTAACTATGACTAAAGGTAGAAAATCCAACCATGACTTTTGTCATATCAGATTTTTACTGAGTTAGCGTTAAGGGGAGGGGCTTTTTGCTGTCAGAGCAATCAAGACCTTTTGACGAACAGGTAAACATCATCGCGCTGATAGCTTAATTTAAACTGTTGAGTTTTCTTTAGTTGACTCACTAGGTTGAGCGCACATTCTTTAGTATCGGGCCAAGGATGACGCAAATTCAGTAATACGTAATCAACTTCAGCAAAATCATCAGCACACGGTATGCTGGAGTTGATTTGCCTCACGATTGGTCGGTGTGTCACATGAGTTGCATACTGGTTATCTGTTAAAACACCGCCTTTGGTTTGAATTTGGGCGATCGCCTCCTGCATTGCTTGCCATGTATCGAGGGTTTTTGGATAAGACGTACAATCTCCATATCTAGCCATCAGCAGAAATGCGAGTAACGACCATAGTATGATGTTGCGTCTGTTTCTTAGCCATCCTTGACCCAAAGCTAGGCTTGAAATCACAGCTAGTAACAAAAAAGGTAGTATGGGCAAAGAATACTGCGTTGTCAGCTCTAGTTGACCTTTATCAGTAGAGAGAATATTTAGCACCAGGGTGGGAATTGCACCGACTAGAGGGGCTAAATGTTGAGGTGAAAGACCCCAAATAACTGGAAATACCAATGTGAGCAGGTACTTAAAGGTATTGAATGAAATTACCTTCTCTAAGATTAGCCACGGCTTGAGTAACAGATTTTTGGTCATCTCTGGAAATGAGTTTCCTAGATAGCTGTAGCGTGAGATATGCCGACTTATCGTTACTGTCTCGCCACCGAAAGATGGAATGATTACCTGGGTAGAAATGATAAACCAAGCAACACCTGCTACTAAAGCGATCGCGCCGCATAAACGCTTTTTCTCAAATATGAGTAGCCATACACCCATCGCTGCTACATTCAGTGCTAGTACTTCCTTACAAGCTAAAGTAATGATGATCGCCAAACAAAACCATCCAGTCTGTCCCAGCCGTGCTGCCAAAATTGCCCACAGTAGTGTGGGTACGGCAATGACTTCTGGGTGAAAATCAAACAGGTTAATATTAAAGACCAGCGGATATAGAAGGTATACTGCTGCCAATGTCACTGCTTGTGGCTCTTTCAGTCCTGCTTGACGCGCTAGACTTCCGGTTAACCAAGCTCCCAATGCCAAAGATACTGCTTGCACTGCTAGCAACCAGTGAACATCAGGATAAATTTTGTAGAGTAGGCTGAGCGGATAAAGAATTAATGCTGCATGATCGGCCAGCACATGAAACCGCATTAAAGAAGAAAAAGCTGGCTGTCCTTGGCTGATTAGGTAAACCGCTTGGTCAAATATTCCCAGATCCCAAGCTGTTGAGTGGAGAAGTGTATGTTTCAGGTTGCTGTATGCGAAAAGAATGAGAGCACTGACGCCAGTCATTGTGCTTACAGGACTTAGTAAAAGTTTTTTGCTCATTCCTCTTTACACCACCTAGGGACATTAGGAAATCGAACAGCAAGGCTGGCAAGTACTACGGATAGCACAGAAGATAGCTTAAACAGTATTGCCATATTCCTTCAAGAGTAACACCATACTGTAAGTTAAGATGATTTGGGAAAATGGTACCTTTACAGGAACTTCAGTAACCTGAGAGTGCATTTGCATAAACTGGCTGATTTTATCTGTTGCAATCAAATTTATAATTTTCTGACTAAATTTCTTTAAAAGAGACATAAATTACTTAATTTTAAAAATTTGATTTTATACAAATTATTCAACCGCTAATTCAATATGTTTCCAAAAAAACATTTAGATAACTTTAACATATGCTTCATATAATCTTTTAGTATAATTTTCCATACTAAAGAACTTCGCTCTTTCTTTTCCAGCATTTGAAAGATCTATACATAGCTGAGGGTTGTTGATTAAATTCTCTATCTTTTCTCGAATATCATTTTTATCATAAGGGTTCACATACAAGGCTGCATCTTGGTAAATCTCCGGTAGAGAAGAAACATTTGATGTTATGACTGGACACCCAAAGGTCATGGCTTCAAGAGGTGGTAACCCAAATCCCTCATACAGGGATGGAAATACAAAGCAGTATGCTCCCAGATAAAAGTATTTCAAATCTTCGTTAGGAACGTATTCTAAGATTTTAATTTTGCGTGTAAAACTTTTATCGAAAATAGAGTTTAGTTTTCCTATCTCGCCTTTCCACAACCAGCCTTTTTTACCAATAATAACAAGCTGCATATCTGTATCTATTTCTGTATAGGCATCTATCAATCTACCCAAATTTTTCTTCGGTTCTATAGCTCCTACAAATAAGATATAGTTTTTAAATCCTATTTCATATTTTCTCAGAAACTTAATTATTTTCTCTTCTTCAACTACAAAATGTTCTAGTGCTATGGGCTGGTAAGTGACACAAACTTTATCTGGATGCACGTCATAAAAAGTTAAAATATCTTGTTTTGAACTTTCAGATACAGTTATAATCAGGTGGGAGTTTTTAATGCTGTCTTTAATAACCTTGTAGAAAAAATTTTTATCATCTAATGTCGTATAAGGCAGCCTAAGAGGTATTAAGTCATGAATAGTTGTTAGCTTTTTGGCTTTCTTAATATTTATAGGTAATGGATAGGTCGCATGCCATATATCTACTTTATCCGGAGTGATAATATTAGTTGTGATTTTATAGCTTTTATGTAGGTTGTTAGCTACTTTGTAACACGAGCGAAGATTGAGTATTCCTGCATAATTCATGAGTTGGCTGAACTCATTATTGATAACGAGTTTGCTGGGTTCTACTCTTTTCGCCCTATAGAATAATCCACTAGCTCCTTGAACCATATCTTTCAAGAAGCTAATTTTGTCAAGACGTTTTTTTAGGGTGTTTTTATTTGAATTATCGAAAAATAAAACTTGATTGAGGACTGGATCGTTGTGGCTACTGTTGCCGCGACTGAATAGTATATCTATATTTGCTTCTAGTAGCTTCAATGCATAAATTAGGCTTATGCCATAAGTCTTTATTCCGGTACCCTGCGCAAGCTCTATATTATACCCATCCACAAGAACGTTTATTCCTTTTAAATTCATCATCAATTACCCTTGATATTTTTATACTTAAACAATACTTGCTTCTCTTTATCAAAAGTTATAATTTGTTGATTCAAGGGTTTAACTGAACCTAAAGACACACTTTTTCCCTAAAATCTATGAATTTTGACAAATAAATCCAGATTTCCTTTCTTAACAGGAATATCAGCGTCAACGCTCAGCAATCTTTAAATAGTCGCTTTCTATTTTGGCCCATACGTAATTATTTTCAACAAATCTCTTTCCCTGCAAACCTAGCTGACGTCTCACAAGTTTATCCATCTTCTCAACGGCTACCTGAAACTCATCTTCACTGGTATACCATACACCACCTTGCGCTCTCCGGCACTGCCCTACCAAGACATCACATTTCCCGTTAACCAAGACGGGCTTACCTACCGCCCAAGCTTCTAACAAGACTATAGAGAGGCTTTCATAGGGCGATGACATGATCAACGTGTCACAAGCGGCTAAAGCGTCCCACTTAGTCTGCTCATCCACAAAACCCAGTGCTATTATGTCTGTGTGCTTAGGAATCAGCATTGTGGGCTTGCCTAACAACACTAGTTTCCTTGAACCAGATTCGCGCTTTCGCAACTCCATGAAGTAACTAAACAGCTCTTCACACCCCTTCAGGGGATCGATTCTGCCAATATACAGCAGAAACGGCTCATAAATTTTGTATCGCTGCCGGAAGTGTTCTACGCTATAGGTCTCTGGTGGATCTACCCCCACTCCTGCAACCAGTCCTTCCAAGCTTGCTTTGGGAAAACGCGCTTTAAGAAAATCCCGTTCTTCCACCGTGTTAAATACAAAGCCACGCGGTTTCTCAAAGAATGTATCCCACATACTCATATAAATCGGCCATTCGTCGTGAGCCAAAGGAACAAGGTAAGCCTTTTCTGCTACTAAGGGTAGAATGAAATAGGTGATTGCATACAAATATGTAAAAAAAATAAACACGTCATATTCTTGCTTATACTTTTTAACATAAGCAAATAAGTCTGGCGACGATGGCCCCTGAGCCTCCATCCATTCTTCCTGCTCCTCAATAGAAGCTTCTTTCAAACGAGGATAAATTTTTTCACCCAAACGATTAAATGCTTCTATGTCCCGCTGCTGTGCTACATGGAAACGTCGCACTTTGATACCTGAAACCTCTGCAACGCCTGGTAAATAGTGATCTTGCCAAGTTAGATAGTCTAAGGCACAGGTAGTCAGTATTTCTATGTTCCAATACTTGGACATTCGCTCTGCAATCTTTAGACAGAGAGTTTCTGCCCCACCGTTAACCTCTAATCCACAGCGTTGAACCACAAAAGCAACTCGCTTCATATAGTTAGTTTAGTAGTTCCAGCGAATGTACTACAATCCTCAAGCGCCTTGTATCTAGCGAAATTCTATACTCAGCAAGGCAGCTCGAAAGCGTTGAATCTTTACATGTCATTTTTGAAGTGACGCTCATCCAGTCCTTGGAGGCGGCCATCTACTACATCCAGGTACTCATCCAGTCTTTGGATGTGGCCATTCATTGCACCCAACTGCTCTTCCATCTGCAATTGCAAACTTGCTATTTGTGCAATTAGCTGTTGATTAATTGCTACAGATTCCTTTAAAGAACGGATAAGATTTAAATTTACTTCCCGTTGATCTATAAATACCAGTTCTAGTATTTTCAAGACCAATTTTTGTAATCTTGTGCTTAGATTAAAGGGAAAGCGATTCAGTTTATCAGGCCACTTGTTACGGGTATAAGCCCTAGATTCTGCGTCACTCACTAAAGTGTTAATTTTGTCAGTAAACGACTTTAGTGCAGATAGCTGAGCCGCCTTTAGTGAATCTGAAATACTTGAGTGTGAGTAACTGTGACGTTTAGCTACCTCTTCTCGAATCTTATGCATTAATTCATCAACGTTAATTTCAGGAGTATTTGCTTCAATCATTATCTTCACTTCCCTTGACTAAAATTAAAGGTAGCAAAGCCTGACTGGATAAAAAGTAAGGTTGTGATACAAGGTTAAATAGGACAAAGGGAGCGACAGAAGTACTTATCATTGATAACTACTGTATCTTCACAGCATTAAGATAATGCTTAACTGCCGTTTCCGTGGTACCTACAAACTTTATCTTACCTTTATCCAACCAGATAACTCTATCACAAGATTGTCCTATGAAATTTAAATCATGTGACACAACTAAAACAGTTGCATTGGCATCCCAAAATTTTTCAATGCGCCGCTTACACTTATTCTTGAAACTCTCATCTCCTACCGACAGCACTTCATCCAAAATCAGAATATCGGGTTGCACATCTGTAGCGATCGCAAAACCCAATCTAGCCGACATCCCTGAAGACAAAGCCTTCACAGGGACAAGTCTATAATCTTGCAACTCCGCAAACTCCAAAATTGACTGTGATCTTTTGCGCATCTCTGCCCTAGAAAACCCCAGTAACACTCCATAAAGCACAATATTATCCATTACCGAGATTTCGCCATCAAACCCTGCACCCAATTCAATCAATGGCGCAATTTGCCCACGCACCCGCACAGTTCCATTTGTTGGCTGCAAAATACCACAAATTACTTTTAGTAAAGTTGATTTCCCCGCTCCATTTGCTCCAATAATTCCTACCTTTTCTCCACAGTGGATGATAAAGTTGACTTGGTCTAGCACCAATTTCTGTGCAGGTTGACGATACTTCCCCTCCAAAACAGACAACACAGTTTTTTTCAGGTCGTAAGAAAACTCTTCTTGCGTCCTTCGCCGCAGCGAAACTTGATCTAGCCTAATTATTTCCATCTATAGTAAATCCATAAACCGTGCTCGCCACCACTGAAAACATACCCATCCTAATGTCAACATCAAAATTCCACTTAGTAAAGCTCCCCAAATTAAGCTCAAATCTGGTAGTACCCCAGACAATACAATTTGGCGGATACTTTCAATAATCGTTGACAGTGGATTCAATTTTAAAAAAGGCTTAACAGATTGTGGCACAATTGCTGCTGGATAAAATACAGGACTGCTCAGAAAAAACATAAAAGTCACTAACTCATAAAAGTAAGGTAAATCTCTAAAGAACACATATAACGCACTGACTAGAAATCCAACTCCCATACATACCAAAGTCAGAGCTAGCAGTGGAAACAGCAACGCTAGCACATTCAATATACTCTTGGAAGTCACTAACGCTGCGATTGCTAGCAATGGCAATACCCCAACCACAAATTGAAACACATTTGCCGCAATCATCGAAACAGGAAACACACTCACAGGTAGGCGAATCTTATTGAGTAGTGATCCATTACACACTACACTGGTCAATGCCTGTGACGTAGAAGCCGTAAAAAAATTGATAATCACTAGCCCCGTAAACGCCGCCAGTACGTAATTAACTATTGAGTTACCGTAATAGGCTGCAAATGCAGCTCCAAAAATAGCTGTATACAAGCCTGTCATAATTAACGGACTCAACAGCGACCAATAAACGCCTAAAAATGATCCTCGATAGCGCACCTTCAAATTTCGCGGCACTAAAACATTCAGTAACTCCCAGTAGCGTTGGGCTTGTGACAAAGTTGGGTTAGCTTTAAGTGAAAGCTTCATATTTCAAGTCAGGTGTAGGTTTAAGGCAGTTTGACGCAGAGTCATACAGCGTTTACATTTAGGGTCAATGCCACTGACATCATCAAAGCTATCAAGCTAAACGTCTTTTTAAAGGAAGACGACAGCACTGCAACCGCAGATCAACCTCAGACGGAACACCAACCTTATTAACTATGTTAGGCTGCTTCGCCATTGCCTTATCTGCCAGAGTCAATCCACTCGTAAAAGCAAGCCAGGGAAGCAATTTTGTAAATAGCCACAAACCATATCTGGTTTGGTTTGTAGGCAGACATGCCCGACTCAGATGCACATTCAGTAAAATACACTTATGAATCAGCAACTGCAAGCGCTGATTCAGCAAACTCCAGAAATATCCTGAAATTTGCCTTTTGTCTTGCACCTCTAAATCCTGGCGCACCAGAATTGTTAGAATATCAAAATTTGCCAGCCACCGCTCACCTATCAGTAGCTGACAACTTCCTGTGCCCGCTTTCCGGGCAACACATCTCATTAATGTTGGTAACACTCACTTCCTCTCCCACACTCAGAGTCCAAATCAAATCGTCCTTACAGGGATGACATCGTTTTGGCTCTTTGAAGTCAAATGATACCTCAAAGTTCCTACAATTGCCTACTTGTGAATCAACCTCCTTGGTATTGACTCTCTAAGTCAATCCCCAACGCCTTTAGTTGCTCTAGCAAGTGTTGCTGCTGCTGTCTTTCCTGAACCAGTTGTTGCTCAGCCTGCTCAGCCCGTTCTACCTCTGTTGACACAAGACTAGCCGCATCATACCAAGGCGGCCAAAGTCTAGATGTTTCCCTGTATCCACTCTGTCATAGTCCTAACCTCAGTTGTATTTCTTCCAGCCACAGACGTTGGTTAGGTAGCGAAATTGCTTCGTAGCAAGCGCCATTGAGGCGAAAGCCATCCGACTGGTTCTGGTAGTGATTGTAAATAACATAGTAGGGCACTCGCAGAATGTGTTCACAAACTTCCCACTTGGTTTGGGGTTTGTTAGCTTCTTTAAGTTAGTTTATTTACCTTAAGGCTTTAATTTTAGTAGTTGTTTCAGTTTAAACCACTGTGTCCGTAACTTCCAAAATTTACTCGTCTCCATCGCAGTGATTGTAGCCAGAGCTTGCTGGAGTTGAGACTCCACGCGCTCTAATTCTTCCTGAGTTTGCTGGAGTTGGGGTTGTGATAGCGCTAGATTTTCTTGTAATCCATAACCAATAATTGTGTTGGGAGGACTTAATTCAGGAGATATATCTTTAAAAAAATTGCTCTTACCCAAAAAAACCTCGCTCTGAAAACCTACAGTCTTTGTCCAGACTACATCTACAACAGCTAATCCCAAAGAATGTATTAAAAATAGAAATTGTTCCCAGTCATAGTACACAGCTTGTGTTGGATCAAGATGATTAACATAAATACAATGCTGGTAGGGCTGAAGTATAGGAAAGAGCTTTTTGTTAATAAAAAACCAAGTGGTTTTCATTAAACCATTGTCTTTTAAAATTCGACTTGCTTCTCTTAAATAATATTCAGTTTGCTCATAATACAAATGAGTAAAGACTGAATGAGCAATAAATAGGCTAAATTGCGAGTTCTCAGACGGAAATGGAGCAAACATTTTATTAGACTGTCCGCTGTTTGGAGGCACATAACTTGGATTTGGGCTATAGACATCGTGATGTAAAAACTTAAAATTGTTATCTAAAGGAGTAAGAACTTTTTTGCACCATTCAATTAAAGTTGGAGAAATATCTATCCCTACATATTTTTGGGGAGGTGAATTTTGTAACATAAGCTGCCTAGCGTTACGCCCACAACCACATCCAAAATCGAAGATTGCTTGGTAAGCTTCTCCTGACTGTAGAGAACCATAAGCTAAATCTCCCCAGATCAGCCTACCATCTGGGTTATCAAACGCACTATCATCAGTGGGTCCAACAATTTGGCGAAGTTCTAAAGGCGGAAAGGGAATGTTCTTTATCACTAAAACCTCTTTTTTATTTGCAAATGACTCTCTTGTTGTCAACAGTGTGATAGATTCCGCTTTATTCCCACTATCATTGGCATCTTTGACAGCTACTACTAGGCTAGTCAAACCATTGACAGTAGCAAAGCTTAATGCTTCAAAATGCTCCCGTTGCTTAATATTGCCTGATTCTGTAGCAACATCTTCCAAAGAGAGTTGGCTCAAGCGCAGATACTGACGAATCGAACCGAACCCAGCTTCGCGCATAAGTTTAGCTTGGCGACTGTATTCCATGTCTTTTTCCGTAGTGCCAAACTTTTTCATTGCCTCCAGGCTGTCTGGTGAAGTTGAGTGCCCCACCCCTGGCTCTATTGTGATGAAAATTCCATTCTGCTTGAGACAACAAAACACATTTTTGATGACGCTTGCTTCATCAATAGCGTGATGCAAAGCATCATAAATTACCGCCGCATCGAACAGGCCAAAGTCAATGGAGCTTTCATAATCATGCACCTCAAAATGCAAATTCAAATGGGGAGCAGTATGTCTCTGAGCAATTGCAATCATGTCTGGTGCAATATCGAGGCCAAGAACGCTGTAGCCATTTCTTGCCAACATTGCCGAAGTCCATCCGCTACCTACCCCTAGATCTAAAATTCTTGCTGGAGCAGGTGGCAGCATCATCATAATCTGCCCAATATCCATCAAGTAATATCCACATCTGACATCTGAAAATGGTTTTTTCAGATGGTACTCTTCCACTTCAGTGTGTGGAACATTGTGAATTTTTGCTAGATTGTATATATAGGCAATTTCATTTTCTTTGGGCATACTTTCCTCTCTCCTCTATGACTAACCAACCGTCATTTCCTTGCAACTACTGCATATTCACCTTGCAACCAATATTCCTCTTCCGAAAACCCGTGACCATTTGGATAGAAAACTTCTGCTTTAGAAAATCCGGCAGAACGGCACAGAAACAGCATCACCTCTGGAAACAATGGCTTAATATGGGTTAAATCTACGTAAAAAGTTTTCATAGCCTCAATGCAATGAGGGTTGACTGTTTCGGCAATGAAAATGCCACCCAACGAAAGCTTCTTCCACGACAGAGTCAAGAATTCATAAAGTTTGTCAAAAGGTAGGTGTTCTATAAACTGAGCGGAAAATATTCCGTCTATACTGTTTTCATCAATGGTTTTTAGGTATTCATTGCAATCTTGGAGTACAACGTTGGTCAGCCCTTTTCTTGCACAACGCTTCACCATATCAGGATTGATGTCAATGCCGATAGCTCTAATCCCTGCTTCAGTCAGTAGTTCGAGAAATTCACCGCGCCCGGAACCAACATCCAATACTAGGTTTTTGTCAGTAAAGAAACGGGTATACACTGACTGTCTTTCTTTGATGAAAGACTCCGCTCCCCGGAAAACTTCTTCAAAACCTAGGTAGTCAAATTGCTCATGGAGTTCTGTCGTAGAGGACTCGTAGCCTAGAGAGCGTTTCTCACCATGGCTAGCCAAGGAAAAAATCGGCATCTGCATATAAGGCCGCGCCGAGAAACGTGCGTTCAGGGTATCAATCCTCTGCACACAATCTTCTATTCGCTGTTGAGTTTCGTTGGCTTGGAGGGCCGCAACACGTTCTACAACAGATGCTATTTGTCCTTCCAGAGCGTTGACCCGATTTTGTTGTGCCTGTTCCTGAACTGATTGGTTTAAGGAGAGCAACTTTAGGTTGTTCTCAAGCGCTTTTGAGCCCTGTCGCATTTCTAATTGATGAGCTTCAAAACGCTCGTTAAGAGATATAATTTGATTCTGGAGAGTGTTTATCTGATTTTGTTGTTGTTGTGACTGTTCCCTAAGAATCTGGTTGTAAGCGAACAACTTACGGTTGATGATGTCCTGATAAGCGACATAAAAACGAATTATTCTCTCGATAATTTTTTTACTTAGGCGTCCGAGTATTCCAAACCGCGAACTTTCAGCCCAATCTGATGACTCGATAATGGCTTCTAGAGGCGCACTTGGGGCGTTGCTGACAACATTGAGCGGAGGCTCTGGCTGCCTTTGCTGTACTGTGTTGTTGGTAACATGGGGGGACACTGACTGAATAACCTCTAAGCGAGCTTTAACAACTTTTGCGACAGCAGCAGGTGAGTGCATCAAATGAATATCCGCAGCAGCACGCTTGGCCTTTTTCTTCGCTGCTTCTGGATGGTCGTAAACCTCCCGCATTAATTGTGCTGCATGCTGGATACTGGGTTCAGCCCAGATTTGACCTCGCCTGTAGTATGGGCCATGATCGGTGATGATGCGGGTCAGTTCATACTCAACCGGATAGCTATTGTTTATTGTCATAAAGTCCATGTTGCCCGACCAACCAGTGCCAATCACAGGTTTTTCTAAGAGCATGGCTTCAGCTAACGTCAGACCGAAACCTTCTGCCCGATGGAGTGAGACATAGCAATCACAGGCATTGATTAGCCCATTTTTCTCGTCCTTCGACAAATAGCTGTCGATGATGGTGATACGAGCATCATCAATGGCGTTCTTGAGACAGTTAAAGTTGTCGGGGTCATGCTCCCCATTGATGCACTTGAACACCAGTCGCACTGGCTCATCAGGGTGAAAAGCTTTTTTAAACGCCTCGGCGATCGCTGTCGGGTTTTTTCTGGCAAAATAGCTCAAGAAGTCAAACACAAATAAAAATATGAACTCACTATCTGCCAAGCCGAAGTGTTCCTTCGGATAGACCTGTGACAGCTCCACTTGTACTACCGGAGGAATCTTGGAGACAGGTATGGGAGAATGCTTGCTAATGGATTGGTAAGTGAAAGTGCTGCCAACCCAAATCTCGTTGAAATCAGCAAACCGATCCCGCCATTCCTCCAGTAACTCGGGCAGTTCCCACCACCAAACACCAATATTGTGTTTCTGCTCAAAATATTGAGAACCCACGTGGGCGATAAAATTGGGGACTTGATCGGCATTGATGCAGACCAGATTAATCGGATAAGGATTGGTTGAGCTAAAGCCACTCAAGGTTTTGTCTTCTTTGCGACTTAGTGTGCCTACGGCAAAGTCTGTGAATGCAGTTTGAACTCCAAGCGATTTGAGCGCAGCAACATAACCGCGCGCCGCCTCGCCTACTCCCACTTCCGCAGTTAAATAACCTGCTACATTCACCCCTGAGAGCGGCACCCAAGGCAAATATACTACATGAATATTTAGGTTAGTAGCCTCTGCTTTGACCCATGCTAGATATTCGTTACGATGTGTTCTGAGTACATCTGGATAGGCTCCCTTTAGGTCTAACCGTCTTTGATACAGACCAAATAGGTAGTTGGTGATGTAGTGGTTTGTGTTGCTGTTGAGCTGATCACCAACTGGGCTAATGAGCCACCTGAAAAAAGATGGTTCAGCATCAGCATCAAGGGGATTTGGAAATGACATCCCAGATTGCTGTGCAGATGTTAGCAAAGAACGAGCTATACTATCTATTGGCACGCCATTGCTGAAAGTACTGTAGCCGTAAAGCAAATGCTTATATTTATCGTGACCATTTGCCTTGAGGAGGCAGGCGTAATGCTGAAGTAGGTTTGCAAGGCTGGGAAGTGCCTCAACGCTGAGGCGGTTTTGATACTTTGATAGTCTAGTGGGAAAATCTGGATTGAAGCCGCTGAAGTGGAAAAAGACTACAGGCTCGTTATCCACCCAGTAAATACCCTCATGTTCGCTCAGGTGACGGGCATTTAGATTCCAATATGCCACATTGTAGCCCCGTCTGCTTAGAATTTGTACCTTCTCGAATAGGCCAGGAACCAGGTCAATCCACTTCTGGTCTACAAAAAGTCCCTCCGTGTGAGCAACCCGGCAATACTTCTCTAGTCGTTCCCCCCACCAGGTAAGGAAATTGTGCGTCTCCTCACTTCGAGAGATGCCAATAAATCCGAGGTTGTAAGCACCGGCTTGCAGTATAGTAATCTCGCTAGGAAAACAGCCATCCAGTGGGATTGGGTCTAGAAGATGTGGGGTTAAGACAATGTTGCTACTGTCCAATGCCTGAAAAATCTGGTTGATCGGTTGCAAGATTAAAATATCAGGATCTAAGTAGATAACTTTTGCATAACCCTGCAACAGTAAATATTCCAAATAAAATGGTTTGACGGCGGTACTTAATTCAGTAATATCGTACTCGTAAGCTAATCTGTTAAATTTGTCTTCATCAATGAAATCCGTTGGTGAGTCTAGCTTGCTCCTACTTAATTCTAGATGCTTTACTGGTAGTTCAAATGGGTCAACCACCAATACATGAAAATCTACTAGAGGATGAAACATCCGCAGTGATTCACCTAATGTTTTTGCAAGCGCCAAATAGTTTCTGGCAATAATAGTGCATACTGAAATACTCATGTTCCTTAGATCACTCCAATAACTATATCTTCTACCAACTTGGCTGGAGCTTGGTCAAACCATCGCACTAACTCTTGCACTAGTGTCATTCTTAGGATATAGTTCCCTGCTTCGGGAGGTGCTTTAACTTTGGCTTGATAAACCTCTTTGGCTTTTGAATTGAGGGGTGGCAATATCTTGGATCGTTCTCCGCCATACACGATAGTCTTTGCACTTTTTTCCTCTATCCAGTGGTAGGAAATGTGTATTGGGTTTGGATAGTAGCTGTTAATAACAAAATGGCTGTTGTTATTAATTTCTAATTCAATACTAAATTCACTGGTTGTCTTGACACTCTGAGGGTATTTTTTCAGCAATAATGTTATTTCCCCAACTGGAATAAATGGCAAAGGAGCCATTTGCAAGTAAGATTTTACTTGCTCTCGATCAATAACCTGATGGGAAGCTATAGCAAATAAATCAGGAGCTGCACGTACTGCTTGTTTAGAAAACTTCCTAAGCAAACTGCCACCAGGATTGTTAGGGTCGCCAAACCATATCAATACATGTTCAAAATGCTTAGATAGCTGCTTCTTTAGCACACGCGGAGATTGTTCGTTAATATGCATAAGCATTTCATACCTTGTACGGGGCTGTGCTGGCAAATATGCTCCCATAGCAGCAGCTATTCTTCTTTTTCGGGGATGTTCGTACTGGTAATACCAAAGATTCGGAAAAGTGTGTAATATAAATAATCCATCTGACTGAAGAATGGTTGCAACCCGGTGGTACAGGGTGTCTACTTCTTCAAATGATAAATGTTCAATTATATCAGAGGCTACCGCTAAATCATATTGTCCTTGCAGCGCTACGGTGCAAACATCATCACAATGAAAGTCTACTTTTGACTTTAGATTTTCTTGGCCATGAAAACATTTTTGCGCTAGCTCAATTGAGTTAGGGGAATAGTCGATCGCCGTGACTGCAAATCCTTTTTGAGCAAAATAGTAGGTAAGTTCACCCCTCCCACAACCAAGGTCTAGAACACGCCCTTGTTTTTTCAAGCTAGCTATTGCAGCAACAGCTTGTAATCTTGGCTCCTCTAATCTTTTTCCTTGATACTTTTTATAGGCATCAAAGCCCCCACAGTCTTGAATGTAGTAATCTTTTGCGTAAGTTTGGCGAATGGCAAGACTAGACTTAACTGTGTATTCCTGTTTTGCAACCTGGCTCAAGTAACTAGGAGAAACTTTGATCAGTAACTCTCCAGCATAGCCAGGAATTACTCCATAAAAATCAAATAGCTCATTATATCGAAACAAAAAATCACTGACAGCTGTGAAATTTTGCCTTGTCCACAAGTATCCGTCCACTAGCACATAGCGCGCCTGCTTAATGGCAAGCTCCAAATCATGAATGGAGCCATCCCCATCCTGTTGACCGTCTACATGGATAAGATCGTATATGTCACCAGGCAAACGGTTCATGGTCTGTGTGTCAGCGATGCTGAATTCAGCAGCAAATGACTGAGTGATTTTTTTTGCCCAGTTGATAGCTCCTTTCACACCACCGTAGGTATCTGTATCTAAATCAATACCAATATAGTGCGCGCTGGGGCATCCATGCAGAAAAGCTGCTGCTGAATAACCAAAACGTACACCTATTTCTAAAATAGAGCTAGGCTTGAGGAAATTAGCGATCGCCCACTTTACTTTGTAGTAGTCAATCCAGTCATCAAAAAGATAAGCAAGCGGATCATCCTGGCTAGCAGTATGCCTAAAATCATAATTTATCGTCTTCGCTTGCTCGATTATAGATTCAAACATAAGCATGCCTATGAATAATAATAGATAGCTCAATATTGACTATACCTGATGAGAAAAACGACTCTTTATATCTGAGGAATATCAGCGCAAAAATTGCAAATAACCACAGAATACATGTGATGTTAGTCAGAGGAAACCGCTTCAGACTTAGCTTGGCATGCAGCACAATCAAAATCAGCAACTGCAATAGATGGTTCAGCAGAAGCAACAAATTCCTCAAAACCGACCCCTTGCATCGCGCCTCTAAATCCTGGCGCACCAGACTCATCTTCATCTGTAGCTTAAGCTTAGCTAGCCACCGCTCATCTATCGGTAGCCAATGACCAACTCTGCCCATCTTTCGGGCAACATCTCTCATTAGTAACATTCACTTCCCCTCACACACTCAGAGTCCAAATCAAATCAATCCTACAGTGATGACCATTATCTCGGCTCTCTGACGCTAAATAATACCTCAAAGTTTGCACTTGTGACTTCTTTTCAAAAAGCTTTTACTAGCCTAAACTCTCTAAATCAATCCCCAATTCCTTTAACTGGTCTGAGCTGAGCGCCTTCAGTTGAGCAAGCAAGTGTTGCCGTTGCTGTCGTTCTTGAGCCAGTTGTTGCTCCGCTTGCTCAGCCCGTTGGCGTTCTTGCTCAGCCCGTTGTCTCTCCTGTTCTACCAGTTCAGCCTCCGTTAGTATCCACCCCGCCGCATCATACCAGCGTAACCACAATCCCGTTGTTTCCTGGTAGCTCCCCTGCCACAACCCCAACCCCAGTTCGATTTCGGCCAACCACAACCGCTGATTTGCTAGCCCCATTGCTTCGTAGCCAGTGCCATTGAGGCGAAAAGCCCGCAACTGGTTCTGGTAACGGTCATAAATCACGTAGTACGGCACTCGCAACATCCGCTCATACACTTCCCACTTAGTTGGTGGTTTGTTGACCTCCTGGAGCGTTTGTCCCAAGTCTTCCGCCTCTGTACCCGGTGAAAGTAGCTCCACTATTAAAAACGGACTGACTCCTTCTTGCCAGATCACATAACTCAGTCGTAAGTCTTGCTGCTGTGTATAGCGAGACACTCCTAACACTAAAAACCAGTCAGGACGCTTATACCATAGGGGATGGCGGGGGTCATAGTAAAGATTGAGGTCACTGGCGATAAACACTTCATCCACTGGCTGGTTAGGCGGTTGGCAAGTCTGTTGGAGCAAATCCGCCTGCATGCAATGAAACTCGTCTGGCAATCCCGCTTCCCCCACTGTCTCACTGGGCAGATCGTACATCGTGGGCAGGGTTTTTTGGGATGCTCGGGGAGGATTCGTTTGATACACGGCATTATACCTGTAGCAACTGGTTCTATCCTAAGCGATCGCACCGATTTGCTAACATTACTAAATCTTAGTAGACCTTGGCGATCGCTATAGTCAAACTCCTCACTCCTGAGTCTCTAAATCAATCCCCAATGCCCTTAACTGCTCTGGACTGAGAGCCTTGAGCTGCTCCAGCAATTGTTGCCGTTGCTGTCGTTCCTGAACTAGTTGTTGCTCTGCCAGCTCAGCCCGTTGGCGTTCTGCTTCTGCCCGTTGTCTTTCCTGTTCTACCTGTTCTGCCTCTGTTGGCACCCAACCAGCCGCATCATACCAGCGTAACCACAATCCTGTTGTTTCCCTGTAGCTCCCCTGCCACAGCCCCAACCCCAGTTGTATTTCTTCTAACCACAAACGTTGATTTGGCAGCGATATTGCCTCATATTGAGTGCCATTGAGGCGAAAGGCACGCAACTGGTTTTCGTAGCGATCATATATCACATAGTAGGGCGCTCGCAACATCCGCTCATACACTTCCCACTTGGTCGGCGGTTTGTTGACCTCCTGAAGCGTTT
>CAZZWA010000029.1:0-24081 GCA_964657555.1 uncultured Microcoleus sp. | reverse complement strand
ATTATTTCAATTTAAAATACACTTAGAGTTATGAGCTAATTTCCTTTGTTAGAGGATAGCTTTCTCTTGATCAATAACCCGCCTAGACCTAGAACCACTAAAGCTTCAGTAACACTATCACTGGGTTCAGGAACGGAGGCGGTATTGGTGGCGTTATAGGTAAAATTGTCTAATGCAAAGCTCGTGTTCCCAGACTGCTTGCTGGCAAGGTAAGTTGGCTCAACTCCACCAGAAGAATTGAATATTAACTCATCAACACCAAGAAAATTAAAATCAACAAGAGTTGGTGCTGTAGTATCCACTCTTACGGTTTTTGTATAGAGAACCGAATTGTTTTTTAAACCTTGTACAGTAACCGAAAGACCATTATTCCAAGCAGCTGTCAGGTCAGCACTGTTGAAGTCAAAAACGCTGCCTTTCACACTTTCTGATACTAATGCAGTTGCTTGAAGCCCGCCGTTGAAAGCTGTATAGTCTCCAGACACTCTTCCATTGTCATATCCTGTATCTGAGAAAACAGGATTTGAACCACTGTGGTAGTAAAAATTACTCCAATTAAATCCGCCATAACCATTAGGAATTTGACCATAGTCTGAAACTGGCGCGATATCGTCGAACGTCAAAACAGTTGCGTGTCCTACTCCTTGGATTCCCAAGGCAACAAATGTAGCTCCAGCAGTGGTTAGCGACAACTTTTTCAGAACAGTTGAAATAGACATATAATTCATTCCTCAAGGGACTAATTTTTGAAAACAGACACACTCAATTAGCGCATAATTCCTTTATTAGAGCAATAGCTTTTAGTCAGGTTTACAGAAAACTTACATTTTAACTCGATTTTTATTGGATGTACGATTAGCCAAAAGTCATGCATCACCTGAACTTGGCATAAATAAGCAGTTTATAGTCTGGATGACAATAGTGTGAAGATTATGTGAATTTAGGAGCAAACAGTTGATGTTTTTTAAAGCTTATATGAAGAAGTCGATTGAAAATGTTTACTGAAGAATAACCTGTTCTTATTGTTTACTTAACCGCTGAGTTTGAATATTAATAATTAATTATTACTAGCCTCTATCAGTAGAAATATTGAGCGTTGAACACGGGAGACTATGAGTAGCAAGGTTTGGCAGCAATGGTTTGAGTGCATATGAATTGGTGTACTGACTTTGTAACCAGATGAATCGAATTTACCAAGGAGAGTGCGCTTTGAGACAATTTATGAAATCCCGTCTTGCCCTAATCATGGCAGCTTCGCTGCTACAGGCTTCCGCCGCCCCAGTCGTGTTGGCCGGTGAGACATTCTCGCAGCAGGAATCACAGCAAAATCAGCCCATGGTCACACTTCAGCCCAATGCTGGGTCAGACGTTGCGCCATATTTAACTAATCCAGCTAGGGAACCCAAGCTGTCACAGGAGCAGATCGCGGAACTGCTGCGAGAGAAGATCAAGTATGTCTTTGTGATCTTTAACGAGAACCACTCGTTTGACAATGAATACGGCACGTTCCCAGGCGTTAATGGACTTTACTCGGACGGAGGAAAGCCCCGTTCCCCTGAGAAGACACCGGGCTTCACCCAGACCTACACTGACATTGATGGTGCAACCATCTCAGTCCAGCCATTCCGAATTGGACCTGCTCAGAACTCCAGCGTCGTTGATAGCGTCGATCACTCCCACACCGGACTCGCAACCAAAATTGACGTTGTGAACGGTGAGGCAAAGATGGACAAATTTGCCTATGACGAATTCAACCGCTTTGCAACCAAGGGTGGGATAGCTAACATCTCTGAGGGTAAGCAGTATGCGAACCTAGTTATGTCGCACATCGATTGCGATACCATTCCATTCTTCTGGAAGTGGGCTAGCCGCTTTACAGTCTTTGACAACATCTTCGCAACTGAAGATACACCCTCAACCCCAAATGCAATAGCAATGCTTGCAGGGCAGTCGGGTGAAACCCAGTGGGTCAAGCATGGCTCACAAGGTCAAGCCGTCAGCTATGTCGATCAGCAGGGCGTGACCCACAGTAATGTTACACAAGGGCCACCACTGGTTAACGATCCACAACCCTTCTATGGTTCCCAGTTTGACCCAACAACGGAGAATAGACAGCCTTCTTCTCCAAGCGAGAACTACGCCGACAACAACATTGCCTCAAATCTTACCTTTGCTAGCCTAGGGCTAACGTTCCAAGGAAGCAATATTTCATCTGTTCTAAGCGGCAACCAGAATCCTAGCTTCGATCTACCCGATATTCAGAAGGATATTCCCTACATCCAAAGCCTGAATCGCAAGCCAGTCAACTGGCGCTGGTATCAGGAAGGCTACGATCTTGAGCCAACTGACGCTAATGGTGTGGCCTCACACAATGCCTATGTCAGCCATCACAACGGTGCTCAGTATTTCGGCTATATTTCCAATACTCCTGAAATAAGCAAAAGCAGCTTACGTGGGCTTGGTGACTTCTTCAATGACATAGCCAACAAGCAGTTGCCTAAAGGCGGTGTGTTCTACATTCGCGGTGGTTACCAGAATCAGCAGGGCCTAACACCGCCAATCACAAATCCCAACACACCCGCAGATGAAGTTGCAGCAATTAATGCGGCGAAGTCGGGCGATGATGACCACCCAAGCTACAGCGATCGCCAGCTGAGCGAAGCGATGGCAGCCCGCGTCATCAACGCAGTTGCTTCCAATAAGGAAATCTGGGAACATAGCGCCATCATTTTCACCTATGACGAGTCTGATGGTTTTTATGACCACGTCCCGCCACGTATCCTATCCTACGGTCCTGATGGGCTACCGCTCTCCCGTGGCGTCCGTGTCCCCCTGATCCTAATCTCGCCTTACGCACGGACACACGCTGTCTCCCATGCTGAGGGTGATCACAACGCGGTGATCCAGACAGTCAACGCGATTTTCCATCTACCTGCACTTGCCAGCTTGCCTGATGAGAAGCAGGCGCTTGCAGCTGGTAATTCGCCAGAGTTCAACCAGTTCGCACAAAAGTATGGTCAACCAGGATTCGAGCAGAAGTACCTTGGCCCACGCGATATTAACTCGCCAATCACTGACAGCTTACTGTCAGGCTTCGATCCGAAGCGACTGCTTGGCCTCACTCCAACCCTACCAGCCTCGTTTGCGAAGATTCCGGAGAGCGTTGTGAACTCTCTACCGCACTACGGTGGACAGGGATGCAAGGCGATTGGAGTCACACCTGAAGATCAGCGCCAAGGGATTCCTAACAACATCCCCCCAGGGTTCAACCCATTGCCAGCGACCTATCCAAAAGCCAACCCCAACCCCTAAAGGTGTATAAAAATGGATGGGGTAAAACTCCATCCATTTTTTGGGCTGTAGGCAATACGGTTTATCTCAGATAATTTGCACAATAGCGATTTATATAGAGACGCAAGACTTTGCGTCTCTATATAGTTAGAAATTCTCACCAATAACCTTTGCTCAACATAGAGTATTGAGAGCGAATATTTTTTGATATTCCTTTAGGAGAACTCATGCGCTTCTTGTTGGTCTTGCTGACCTTGTTCAGCGTCTGCTGCTCAATCTCCCCTGCTCAGGCAGGTTCCGTTGTCGAACGAGTGAAGACACGCAATGTAGTTCGCTGCGGCAGCGTTGAGCGATTTGGTCTCGCAAGTGACGCTGCCGAGGGTCGCTGGACTGGTCTCAACGTCGATGTCTGCCGGGCGATCGCCACCGCCGTACTTGGCTCTCCTGAGCGTATCGAATACCATGAGTACGAGACACCGAAGGACTTCGATGCCGTGCGCAACCAGCAGGACGACGTCTACTTCCTCACGGGTTCAGAAATTGACCAGCAGCAGCTGGCTGGCAAGCTAGTACCTGGCCCCACTATTTTTGTGGAATCTCAGGTGGTGATGGTAGCGTCCACCTCAAATGCACACCATGTCAGCGACCTTGCTGGAGACAGCATTTGCTTCTTGATTGGTAGCTCAGCTGAGCGGAGTCTTGAGGCTTACTTTGATGCACTCCACCAAAACTTCTTGCGAAGGGCATTTTCTGAGGATGGAGAGATGACTGATGCCTACAACGTGCAGAAGTGCCATGCGATCGCTGGGGAGATCACAACCCTTGCAGCAACCCGCCTCAACCAAAGGGTACATCGGTTGTCAAGCCGCATTCTTCCGGAGCAACTGACGACCTTTCCAGTCATGGCTGCGACTGGAACCAATGACGGGCAATGGTCTGCGATCGTTGCCTGGACGGTACACACGCTGATCAGCGCTCAGAGACCGGAAACGCGATGGTACGCAGGTAATGCTAACGCAATGCCGATTGCTGCACCAGAGCTGGGTCTCGACAAGGAGTGGCAGCGCCGCGTTCTCGCAGCCGTCGGTAACTATGGTGACATCTTTGATCGCCATCTCGGCAAAGGTTCCCCATTTAAGCTCGACAGTGGGTTCAACGCAAACCAGCTCCAAGGAGGACTTCTGTTGAGTCCATTCATTGAGTGATCAGGAATGCGGTGAGGAGAGACTTGGCAATGAGAAAAATATTCAAGCTATCCCTATAAACAACCAACTGCTAGTGTGAAATCCCAAATCTAAAAGGAGTGGAATGAGCTGAAGGCTCAATATTTCTCTGCGTCCGTTTCGTTGTAGAAAATGAGAGAATACTTAAGATATCCATCATAAAAATTTAATCTTACCATCATGGCTCAAATCCAGTTCTCCAGAGGTATTGACGAAGAAGTCGTGCCTGATGTGCGTCTTACCCGTTCTAAGGATGGCAGCAACGGCACCGCAACGTTTATTTTTGAAAATCCCAAAGCTCTTAGCGACAGCACGACGGAAGATGTTACTGGGATGTACATGATCGATGAAGAAGGAGAACTGGTGACGCGGGAGGTCAAGGCAAAATTTATCAATGGTAAACCAGCCGCGTTAGAAGCTTATTACCTAATGAAATCAACAGAGGAATGGGAGCGCTTTATGCGCTTTATGGAGCGCTATGCCGAAGAGCATGATTTAGGCTTCAGCAAGTCTTAGAAGTGCTTTTAGTTTTTAGTCCTGTGCTAGCCAATAATTGACAATAGTACAGGACTCACATAGCCATGACCAAACTCCCTCATCCCGATCCATCTGGGATAACAGTCAATTGTGCCGTCATTACCGTTAGTGACACACGCTCAGAATTAACTGACAGTAGCGGTCAGATGATTAAGCAGTTACTCCTAGACGCTGGTCATAACGTAGGCGCATACACCATTATTAAAGATGAACCAGCGCAGATTCGGGCACGATTGGAAGAGCTAGCGGTATGCTCAGATCTAGATGCTTTGGTTTTCAATGGAGGAACAGGCATCGCGCCTAGGGATACCACTTACGATGCTATAGAAAGCTTATTAGAGAAAACCTTACCAGGATTTGGTGAATTATTTCGCTTTCTGAGTTATCAAGACATCGGTTCACGGGCGATCGCATCAAGAGCCGTTGCTGGTGTTTATCAAGCTAAATTAGTCTTCTCAATTCCCGGTTCTACCAATGCTGTCAAACTCGCCGTTCAACAGCTTATTCTGCCAGAACTCGTTCATTTAGTCAGCCAGTTGAAGGGTTAATATACTTTGCGAGGCCAGAGATTGAGATTTTTTACGAGGGTTGTTCATGGTTGATTGGGGAAGAGTCTCAATGAACCATGAACAACTCCAACAAAAAATGTCAGCTTGTGAGCGAGTGCAGTATAGTTTCACTGAGAAGATTGAAAGTTGAAGGTTGAGCGAGCCAACCTTCAACCCATTAATCTAAAATCGGGCTAACGAACGCTTAGGGGAACTGCTGGTTGAGGTATTGCTGACCGGGTGAGACGAGAAGATTCTAAGGCGGCGATCGCTCGCTCGTATTGAGGATCTGCCTTAGTTGCCAACCATCCTGGAGTTCCTGCCAGACGCTGCCGATCCGCATCAGTTAAGTCGATTTTGATATCAGGCGTTACCCCTTTATGGCCGATATCTGTTCCTGCGGGTGTGAAGTAGTGAGCAATAGTTACAGCTAAACCCGAACCGTCCGCCAGAGGATGTACCGACTGAACTAGAGCTTTTCCAAAGGTTTGAGAGCCGACAACCTGAGCGCGTCTATTGTCTTTAAGGGCACCAGTAAGAATCTCGCTGGCACTTGCCGAGTTACCATCCACCAAAACGACCAATGGTAGCTTAGTCAACGCCGTATTGTTGTTCTTAAATTCCTCTTTTTCCCCTTTGCGGTCTACTGTCCGAACGATGGAGCCCGTATTCATCCACATTCGGGCAATTTCCACACTAGCATTTAATAATCCCCCCGGATTTCCCCGCAGGTCTAATAAAAAAGCATCCACTTTCTGGTTGTTGAGATTCTTGATAGCGCGCCGCATCTGGTCAGAGGCATGGGAACTAAACTCGTTCAAGCGGATGTAGCCAACTCGCAATGGGCCTTCCTGCTTGACCTCAGAACGGACAGATGGTATCTCAATCTGGGCGCGGGTCAGTGCCACATCAAACTCGCCCTTGTTTTCTCTTTGTAGCTTCAGGGTAACTTTTGTCCCGACTTCTCCCCGGATCAGTTTGGCAGCTTCTTCCACACTCATCCCTTGTGTGGTTTTGCCGTCAATGGCCACAACCTGATCTCCCGACTGGATGCCTGCTTTCATAGCTGGCGAATTTTCGATTGGTTCAACAACAGTGAGAGATTTTGTTTTTTCCTTGAGTTCTAGGCGTAAACCGACGCCGGAGAGTTCACCGGAAGTTTGGCTAGTCAATGCTTGGAACTGCTTGGGGTCCATGAAACGGGTGTAAGGATCTCCCAGTTTCTGTAGGGCTTCCCGAATAGCAGTGTAGGCTTGTTCGCGAGAGGTATAGTTTTTGCTCAGCAGTTGTTGCCGCGTTGCTTGCCAGTCCACCTTGTTAAAAGTGGGATCGACATATTCGCGGTTGACAGTTTGCCAGACTTCATCAATAACGGCTTTAGGACTATCCTGTAGGGCAGCACGGACAGAGCGACACCAACTGGGACCGAACAAAGACAAAGCAGCTGTTGCTGCAAGGGCTGTACCAAACAGGATGCTTTGGCTCAAACGGAAATTTTTTGGGGATTGGTTCATGGAGGGTGGCTAGAACAAGGTTGGTCTTATTCAGCTGAACATTTGAGTGATTTGGGTCACTCGCAGGGGCACCCTTATCAGTAATTCTCAGCTCAGCCGAACGCGTGCTTTTACAGTACCGCGTGATGCCCTGAAACAAATCTATTTTCAAGATACTCAGGTTAATCTATGAGGCTACAGCAATTCTGTGCCAGTTTCCTCAGTGTCATCGCGGTACAATCGATTCTTCGGTAAAACACCAAAGCAGGGAAAGGAGCAAGTCGCTTCCCACGGTCAGGATGAATGAAAATCCAATTCATACTTCATTCCTTTATACTCCATACTTTACAGATATGCCTTTAACAGCTTGGGAAACCATGAGACAACGGACAAGCAAAGCCTTTAAATTGCCTTATTTGCAGTTGAGGTGCAAGCGACTTGTGGTAATTGGCCTATCTGGCCTAGGCATCTTTCTGACCTGCTGGTTGCTCATCAACACTCTGACTTTGCGCTCAGCAGCGCTGGGGCCAGTGGATGCCTTTTTCGTGCTGGGAGGTAGTATTCGTCGAGAGATATACATAGCTCAGATGGCAAAACAGTATCCTCAGACACGGATTTTGATTTCTCACGGCTCTCCAGACCCTTGTATCTGGTTGACTTTTCAAAAGGAAAATGCCCCGATGCTTCAGGTTTTTTTAGAAAAGTGTGCAAATTCTACTTTTGGCAACTTCTACTACGGCATACCGATTCTGCGCCAATGGGGAGTGCGTAAGGTGAAACTGATTACGTCTCCTACCCATTTACCACGAGCCAAGTGGTTGGCACAGATACTTTTGGGATCTCAGGGAATTTGGGTGGAACCGGATATTGTGCAAGAGCAGGGTATTCCTGGCAATCGAGAGTCACTCTTTAAAACTAGTTTGGACTTAACTCGAAGTTGCGTGTGGGCGATACCGAGTCATGTCATTCAGCCAAGATGCTCTGCGGTGGTTCGCCTTGCAGATGTCGATATGCAGTATTGGCAGCGTCAAGGTTCAAGGTGCGAGCATCAAGGTCTTTTGCGGTAGATTCTAATCAAAAGGGTATCTTTACTGTAAATGTTGTCCCAACGCCTTCTTTACTTTCTACTTCAATCTGACCCTTATGTAAATCTACACACTTTTTAACAATAGATAGTCCTAGTCCCGTTCCTTGGATTTGGCTCGTATTACTACAGCGGTAGAATGGTTCAAACAAATGCTGTTGGTCTGGCAATGGAATCCCAATTCCTGTATCCTGTATCTGAATAATTGCGATGCTATTCTGACAGATTAAGTCAAACTGGATAATGCCATCTGTGGGAGTATATTTAATGGCATTAGAGAGCAGGTTAGTTAAGATGTGCCAACACAGAGATTCGTCTAATTCAACTTTAGTACAATCTCCAAAATACGTAAAGGTAATTTGGTGCTGACTGCTTGTAGTCGCTTGTAGAGTTTCAATAAGTTCTCTACAAAAATTTTCTAAATCAATTGGCGCAGTTTGACATATAAGTTCACCAGCATCGACTTTACCAAATACCAATATATCATTTAATAAATTTAGCATATTACTGATGGCAATTTGAATCGGCTTAAAGTGGATGTTTTTCTTCTCTTCAGTCAATTTATGATTGTAGCATCGCCGCATCTGAGTAGATATCTTTAAAATGTTCTCGCGAATTTATTCTTCGTCTTTAATTACTAAAATTCTGGGCACTGACTTTTAGGTACTTAATTTCTGAGTTAAACTAGTCCCCCACGTCAACGTCGGGAGGAAGGAGACTAATGGGTAATAGGTTATTGTTTTTTTACCTATCACTAATCCAATAGCGCAGTCAGCGAGCGGCAGTTTCCTTTATAATGTTTGTGCCTAGAGTTTGACGGGCCATAGATTGGATAGTAGACAGGGGTACTAAGCAGAAATATCGACGATGGAATTGTTCTTCTTGGACGGCTGCTATAAATTGTGAGAGTTGAGAAGAGTTTTGAGGTGGGAGAGTTGATTTTGTCGATCCCATCAGACTTCCATCAACAGATATTGTCAAACCGGCCTCTGGTGCTGAGTGTTGAATTAAGAATTCCGGCCCATCAAGCCCTGATTCCTGATACTTGACCTCGAACCCGAGATGAGAAAGAGCTTGAATTCCCAGTTGTATGGTGCTGTATTTGAGCCCCAGCTTTTCATGCAATTGAGCTAGGGTAGCTGATTTACCAGTACGGCTGAGAAATTTAGCAATTCCTACCAGTTGTTGCCAAATTTCTTGGGGTGATGCTGACCGCTTATCTGGATAAGCGATCGCCAGTTTCTGGTTTGTCTGAATCGCCCTTCTCAACCACACTTGCAGTTCATCCCAGCTGGTTGGGCACTCTGTGATTATGAGTGCTGAGTGCTGTAGGGACGGTACCCCCGCGCCCGCACTGAATTTTGAGTTTTCAGACTCTGGACAATCGGCGTTGGACTCCGGACTCAAATTGCGCCAGTCTAAAATCCAGTCTACTTGGGTAGGTGTGAGCCATGCCTCTTTTAAATCTCTTGGTTGCACGGCAATCAGCCGCACTTCTGGGCGTTTTTTTGATGCGTGGTTGTTAAAGTCGAGTTCAACAATTGCATCGCACCGACCCTGAGGCACTTCGTCTTTGTAATGCCCCCACCAAAGTCCAGGAAATCCTTGAGGGCTGGAGTCGTCCCAAATTTCCAATTCAGTTTTAATGTACTGAACTTTTCGGCCTTTCAGATCTTGAGTGTTGCGATTCCAGACGTTCTCAAACCAGCAGTTTTGAATCAAAAGCTTGGGGACGGGGTTTCCCATGCCGCAAGGTTCTAACAGCTTCAGTTCGCGGAATAGGTCTTTGCCTAATTCTCGCACTGTGCAAACAAGATCTGCTTGCAGGCTGTAGCCTGAAAATGCATCACTTAGATCTCCTACCTGTTGACGCAGTTGTTGGTTGATCGCTTGTGTAAACAGGGGAATATTCTCAACAGGAAGACTCAACCCAGCTGCTAAGGGATGACCGCCGAAGCGATGCAGTAGGTGTGCTTGTGCTTTCACCAACTCATAAAGGTCAATTCCATTTGCAGAACGGGCAGAACCCCTGGCGAGAAGCGGAGGGGCAGAGGGACAGAGGGAGAGAGGGGAATCTAAATAGACGTTCTCCCCAAGCTCCTGTTCTGTACTTAGTAAGATGGTAGGACGACCATATTCCTGAGCGACTTGACCGGCAACTAAACCCAAAACCCCTACTGACCATTGGGCATCCCAGAGTACAATGACGCTGGTTGTAGATAAATCCATCTGAGTCAGCTTTTTTTGGACATCAGCAGCGACATCCTTTTGCAAAGCCTTGCGGCGGGCATTGGCGAGTTCGGTGTCCTCCGCCAACTTCTGAGTGCGCTGCTGATCGCGACTAGTGAGCAACTCTACGCAGAAAGAGGCATCGCCTTGGATGCGACTGACTGCGTTAATTCTAGGGCCAAGTCCAAAAGAGATGTCGGTTGGGCGATCGCCACTCCTCTGACACAATTCTAGTAGGCGTGCTACCCCTGGTCGGTTGCGTTTTTTGGCCTGCTGTTGCAGGCACTCAATTCCTTGCTGTGCCAAGTAGCGACAATCACCAATCAACTGCACCAAGTCGGCAATCAGGCCGATTGCGACTAAATCTAACAAGTCCTCTAAAGGTTGTTGGGGGACATCCGGCAAAGTTTCGTAGAGTGCCTCTACCAGCTTGTAAGCGACTGCAACACCAGAAAGATGAAACATCTGGTGTCCACGAGGCAAATAGCGGGGGTTGATAATTGCCGTTACTGGTGGACGACCTCCCCCCAACTCCCCCTTACTAAGGGAGGGTAGTGTGTGGTGATCTGTGACAATCACATCCACCTCCAAACTGCGGGCATATTCAATTTCACTAATATTTGTGCTGCCAGTGTCACAGGTAACAATCAGCCCCGTACCATCCCAGACAAGGTCGTCAATACCTTGGTTGTTTAGACCATGGGATTCGGTGAGGCGATTGGGAATGTAGTAAACTAGCTGTGAGTTCTGAGAGAAAAACTGCCCCAGCCCTTCCCACAAAACAGCCGTTGCCGTAATGCCGTCAGCGTCAAAATCTCCCCAGATAGCGACCCTCTCCCCAGCTTTGCGGGCTTGCTGCAATCTTTCCACTGCCCATCGCATTTCCTGACCAAATTCAAAAGGGCTTGCTGGTTGATACATCTGGGGGTTCAAAAAGCCTGCCAGTTGCTTGGCATCGCGAATTCCACGCTGCCACAACAGTTGGGCAACATAATTGCCGGATAATTCAGGCACATGACTCTTTACCGCTTGAATGAACCACTGCGGTAGTTCAACGCTGGGCTGGACTTGCCATTGAATTTGCTGTTTAGGCATCTCTAGCTAATTTTAGATTTTAGATTTTGCAGACGCAGATATCCCATCTGTGTTCATCCGCGTGTATCTGCGTTTGCAATTTTAGATTGATCAGCCGACGCGCATTTATTTTCTAGGATCTCAAATATCGGGACTGGGTAAGCTTAGAGGTGCGTTAGATGGTGATGAGAGATCGGTCACCATGACCTTGGCAGCAGCTTCACTAGCAATTTCTTGAGTTTTGTTGACCGTAGGACGGCGGCGCGATCGCCCATACGCAGCCCTCTCAGCTTTTTCGCGCTCGTAAGCAATCAGTCTCCCATAATACTCATGCTTGCTCAAATTCATGGACAAGAAAATGTGCTGACGGGTATTGCCAAAACCTTTGCGGCTAAAAAACTTTACCGCTGGGAGATTGGCAGGATCGGTGTCTGCCAACATGAACCGCACCCCATCTTCGATCATCCGTTCTACCAGCTTATCAACTAGCTTATCTCCTACACCGCGACGCTGAAAGTCAAGACTGACTCCTAACCACATGATGTAGCCATATGTCCAGGATTCCTTACTGATGATAGTTCCCAAGATGAATCCTGCTAATTGTCCTCCTATTTCTGCAACCAGACAGTATTCCGGATCGGTATTGTAAGGTCCAATCACCTCCCATTCATCCCAAGTTCGGTAGAGATAGGGATACAAATCGCTAGTAAATACTGATTCCCCTAAGTGGTATACGGGAGCAATATCGTCAATTTCCAGGTTGCGGATATATATCTCTGGGTGATCGTGGTTAGTCATGATTCTTGAAGTGCTTAGTCCTTCCTTGTGGCTGCTTCCTGAATCTTAGCGATATCAACCAAACCACTCCTCAGCTATTGAAAGACTGCCAAGCGCAGACTTGGAGTCCCAAAGCCTTCTGCATTCTAGCTTCCGAACTAAGTCGGATCAAGTTGTATACTCTGCGTTAATCTTCACGTAGTCATAACTGAGGTCGCAACCCCAAGCTTTGCCACTACCGTTGCCATTGCCAAGGCTGACTGAGATCACAACGGTATCCTCCTTTAAATAGGCACCTGCTGCTGCTTGTCTGAGATAAGCACTGGCAGCATTCCGATCAAAAGGCAGAGGTTGACCATTTTCCATCATCAGGAAATCCCCTAGTTGAATGCGGAGATTTTCCTGATCGAAGGGAATACCAGCGCGTCCAGCCGCCGCCGCAATGCGCCCCCAATTGGGATCTCGGCCAAAAATAGCTGATTTAACCAGAGATGAACCGACGATAGTTTTAGCAACTTGGCGGGCGGCTTTTTCTTCTGTCGTGCCTCGCACTTCGACTTCAATTAGGCAAGTGGCACCTTCACCGTCACGAGCGATCGCCCTGGCTAAATGCTGGCAAACTGCGGTTAACATCTCCTCTAATTTCTCAGCTGCTGTTCCCATTTCAGTAATCGCTGCTGTGCGAGACTGACCATTAGCCAGAGCTATGAGAGTATCGTTAGTACTGGTATCCCCATCAACAGTAATTTGGTTAAAACTCTGGTCAGCTGCCCGACTCAGCATTTGCTGCCAGAGGGGGGTAGAAACAGCTGCATCACAAGTGACAAAGGCAAGCATTGTTGCCATGTTCGGATGAATCATGCCACTGCCTTTGCAGATACCCCCAATTCGCACTGGACGTCCGTCAAGAGTCGTCTCTAAAGCAATTGATTTAGTGACTAAATCTGTCGTACAAATAGCTTTGGCCGCTGAGTCGCTACCAGTTTCAGAAGCTGCTGCTACCAGTTGGGGAATTCCCGCCCGTAGGGCATCCATTTTAATCCGTTGCCCAATCACGCCAGTAGATGCTACCAGGATAGATTCTGGGGAAATGTTCAGTTCTGTACCCAGGAGCTTAGCACTTTCTAGCGTGTCAGAGTAGCCCTGAGCACCAGTGGCCGCATTGGCTTGCCCAGCATTGCAGAGGATCGCTCTGGCACTGGCTTTAGATTGCAGACGCCCTCGGCAATAATCTACAGGAGCGGCGCGGACTTGAGAAATGGTGAAGACACCTGCGGCGATCGCCTCCACCTCCGACAGAATCAAAGCCAAATCAGGAAGCCCAGAAGGTTTCAGCCCAGCAGCAATCCCTGCCGCCCGATACCCCTTAGGAGCCGTTATCCCTCCGGTAATCTCCTGCCACTCTGACATAATGCTTTCCTACCTGCTATTAGCTATGTTCAGAAGGCGATTATACCAAGTCGCAGTCAAGCTGGTTTGCTCAACAATAATTGTCAATACTTGATTGTATCTAATTGTTTCAAAAATGAGTCTTAATCTTTGACTGACAGACTTGGCGTCTCTAGTTTCAAAGCTTGCACTGACAAGGATTTCGCGCTCTTACAGCTATTTGCCCCAATCCAACTCTCGTTAAGTCTTTTTGCCACTTTGCCACAGTGAAGGGCAATCTGCGCTTGAATATAGCAATAATGAACAAAGCGCTCATTTGCCAGAATCCGCTCAAATGATCAAGGAGTTCGCTGGAGTAGCTACTGTAGCCCAAAGGTTTTGCTCAACCATTAAGAGTACCAGCGCTACTGACCGCCTTAGGAGCAATACATCTAGAGATCTTATAAAGATAACTCTAATCTTTAGCTTTGTTCATATTGCCTTGTTCTAAAGTCATTAATCTTTAGAACAAATGACTTTAGTGATGATGACAGTAAACAAGAGTTAAAGGAAAAAAAGTGAATTGTTTTTAATCAAATAACTTAGCCGAATTGGCTATTTCTGTGCTATAGTCTAACCCTGGAAAATTGGCAGTCATGAATAAGTCTAAACAACTCACTCAACTCATTTTATCCTTTTACCGGGAAAATACCCAGTCACTCCAGCAGTTGCAACTACTTATAGAATGCCAACTCTTCCGCCGTTGGAGAGTTTTTTATATCCGTTGTGGCAATCAAGCAACAGCTGATGCAATTACTGCGGCTTACCCAATTTTGAGAGAACCAATTGCCCAGTTAAGACTAGCAAAAAAGATAGCGATTTTAGTGGGAAGGATTGAAGTCGCAGTATTTCCTGTTGGGGAAAATCAAATCAGGGCTCAAGAGCATCCAGCTTCACGGCAAGAGAAAACAGATCCGCCCCTTGCTTAGCCAGAATACCCTGTGGAAAATCCAATTGCTGCTGTGGTTGAGTCGCAGCGATCCCATTCAGCCAGCCAGTAGCTATCGCATCAATCTAGCTTCTCACCACTGAGGATAAAAATTGGATTGACAGCTGCAAATGTTTGATGGGTGCCTCGTGTCTCTAAGCGGTTGACTGCTGACTGTAGGATCTCTACATTCCGGGCCTGTAACTCAGAAAAGCTTTCAGAAATGGCATAGAGAGTTTCTAAATTGGTAGCTGTGGCGACTACTCGGCCTTGGCATGGCAAGTAGTGCCAAATTTCTTGCAAAATTTCCTTAATAGGGCGTCCTCCTTCAATACAAACCCTATGAGGGAGAAGGGGTATCTCTTTGAGGCATTGCGGGGCGTTGCCTTCAATAACCTGAACATTTCGGACACTGAAGCGATCGCAATTGCGGCGGATTAAGCTAGCCACTTCCTCATCCCGTTCTACAGCGATAATCTGGCCTTCGGGACACAGCAGCCCAGTTTCTACGGGAATAGTACCAGTGCCTGCACCAATGTCCCATAGCACACTTGTTGGTTCAAGCCGGAGAAGAGAGATGATTAATAACCGCACCTCTCGCTTGCTTAAGGGAATACCAGGCAACCGCTCAAACAGATCGTCAGGAATGCCAGGAGTAACATAAGGCCAGATTGGGGACGGCATGATACCATTTCGCTTTAAGTTATTTGACAAATTGAGAGCAAGAGAGGATGTAACTTGTGATAAGTATTTAGCAAAATGGTATGCGACAGTTTAAGAGTTTTGAATTAAGAACTCTTTACTTAACACTCATAATTTACTTTCGCACAACCTTCAAAGTTTGTAGGGTAGGGTCGCTACAACCCGTAATGCTGCCACCAAGAGCGAGGATTTGTTGTAGGTAGTCGAGGGCAGCTGGGGTGACGATTTCACCGGGCATCAAAACGGGAATTCCTGGTGGATAGGGACAGACAAGCTCAGCACTAATACGAATTTCCTCCCCAGAAGGTGGAGTCAAGCTAATTTCTTTTACCGACAGCGTTTCTGTTGAGGCGAAGAAAGCTTCACGAGGGGAGAGAGAAGGATAAACGATAAAGGATGCAGGATGAATTTGCATTAATTCTGCCTTCCACTTTCTGAAAACCTCCTGCCAAGGGTTTGTCGATGGAGGAAGGCGACCATCTTGGGCAATAGTAATCAATGCTTGCACCAAGCGGTCAATATCGACCTGCGTGTTTCCTAAACTGATGATAAAGGTCAGATGTTGGAGTGATGGTAGCTCAGATATCACACTCAGTTGCTGGTCGAGAATTTGATCAGCTTCAAACCCAGTTAGACCCAACTCAGAGACGTTGACAGTTAGTCGCGTCTGGTCGATAGCCACGAAACCTTGGGTATGAGAAGGTTCTAAGATGGACAATCTGGGAATTTCCCTAATTCGGTTTCTCGCGACCTCTGCAAGATGTAGCGTTCTGGTCATCAGCTGTTCCCCATGCAGCGCCATTTGCTGACGTGCCGCATCCAGAGAAGCTAGGAGTAAATAGCTGGGACTGCTAGACTGCAACAACTGTAAAGCTTTGCTCAAGTGGTCAACATTAATCCTGCTACCTTGGACGTGCAGCATGGAAGCTTGGGTTAGGGCACCTAGTACCTTGTGGGTAGATTGCACCGTTAAATCGGCCCCAGATGCTAGTGCGGTTGTGGGTAAGTTGGCATGAAAAGCAAAATGGGCACCATGGGCTTCGTCTACCAACAGGGGAATGTGGTGTTGATGGGCAATTTGGGCGATCGCTCCCACATCTCCACAAGCCCCGTAATAAGTCGGGTAAACCATCATCACCGACTTCACATCTGGATGCTGCTGAAGAGCAACTGCCACAGATGCTGGGGTGATGCTGTGGGCGATGTCAACAGATGGGTCGTATTCCGGGCTAACAAAGATCGGCACAGCACCAGAGAGAATCAAGCCATGGATAGCTGATTGATGAATGTTCCGAGGTAGGATAATTTTCTCCCCTGGGCCACAAGTTGCCAGAATCGCAGCTATTATCCCACAGCTGGAACCATTTACTAAAAACCAGGTATATTTCGCGCCAAATACAGATGCAGCCAACTGTTGCGCCTCCTGAATAACTCCTTGGGGAGTAAACAGGTTGTCCAACTCTAGTAATTCTGTCAAGTCAGCTCGAAACACTGACAAACCCAGCAATTCTGCTAAGGGTTGAGAGATTCCTTGTCCCTGCTTGTGCCCTGGTGTGTAAAACGGAGTATGGTAGCGTTGGGCACAGGTTTGTAGGGCTTTTAGTAATGGGGCATCTGTTTGATCGAGCATTGGAAAGTTGGTGGATTAACAAAGCTTCAAAATTTTTGGGCGATCACTTCGCCAATTCAATTTAAAGAAATGCGATCGCCCAAAGGGTTAATTGCCAGTTTGAGTTAAGTTTTTTAAACAGAAAAGTATAAACTGTAATAAATTTCGCTCGGCATTGTTTGATGAGAGCCAGATATCTACTCAGTGGACTAGCCGTGCCTGCCATAGCCTTGGTAGGTGCAGGAGTGGTTGAGCATTCCGTTACAAGTAAAAACCTAGTCATCTATCAGCCCAAGCCTTCATCAGTTGACCCTACTACAGTTAATGAGCGCAGTGCTCCATCAATAGACAGACTAGTAGATGTAGGCGATTACCGACTCCATCTCAACTGCACCGGGGTGGGCAGCCCAACTGTCATATTAGATAGTGGACTGGGTTTGCCATTATCCACTTGGAGCTTAGCGCAGCCTCAAGTGGCAAGATTCACGCGAGTTTGTTCGTATGATCGCGCTGGTATCGGTAGAAGTGACCCAGGGCCAATCCCCCGTACTAGTCAGCAAATTGTCACAGAACTACATGTCTTATTGAGTCGGGCTGGAATTAAGGGGCCTTATGTCATGGTAGGGCACTCCTTTGGGGGACTCAATGTGCGCCTTTATACTAGCCAGTTCAGACATGAAGTTACGGGGATGGTATTAGTTGATTCCTCTCATGAAGATCAGCCCCCCGTGGATTTAGCTTACGATGCTAAGGCCTTGCGATGGATTAACTTTTGTCGTAATCTTGCACAATCTCAAGTTAACGCACCGAAAGGGTACTCTAAGGCGCAAGCAGAGCAATATCGATCCTGTAATGGAAGCAATGGGGAGGTAGCGGCCTTCAGAGCGAGTCAGGCACAGGCTCGTGTTGCCCAGCACGATCTTGGCAATATGCCTCTAGTGGTGCTAACCCGCAGCCAGCCGTCTCAGAGCTGGTGGTCAGCCCATGAAGAGTTGGCAAGGCGCTCATCTAACGGCACCCATATTGTTGCCGAACACAGCGGTCATTTTATTCAGAAAGATCAGCCAGAGCTAGTAAGTAATGCCATTCACAAGGTAGTAGAAGCAGCTCGAAATAATGAATAAACGCGATAAATAACTCTGGAATCAGGGCGATTGCGCTACGCTATAATCACCTTTTTGTTCACTCAATAAACTCAACCATGGGTAACAACAAAGTATCCTCTATCTGCTGTCGCACCTCACAGCTCACAGAACAATCACTATTCAGGTACTCTACCAACTGCACTCAGTGATTTCTCTAGAATGTTAACATCAGTGTAGATGTCCTATTAAGCTGACAGGCTAGGTCATCTCCAGCACGCACACTATGTCGCATCGCTGTTGAATCTAGGAGTGTATCTTTTCCCTCGCTCACGCTAGAGCGTCAATATCGGCTGGCTGAGACTCGGCAATTTCTATCCCTGCTTCAGGTTCCGCAATCTATTCCCAGTCCAGTTTCGGTCGAAAGCAGATGTGATTGAAAGTAGAGCCCTCAATTGAGTCACGCTTGAAAAATTTCCAGAGCGAATAGCGACCCTTGAGAGCGACTTCATCTGCTAGTTATTTTTGCGTCAATTCCGTGCGAGTGACCGCTTGCTTTGGCTGTTCTTATATCTTGTTTTGATGCCAGGAGTGATTGCCTTTCTATGATCTGCCTATAAAACTATTGAAAATTCTGAATTTGGCAATTTCTATTACTTGACCGACTCCCTAGCAGCAGGCTGTAATGATGAAATTGTCTGGATTTGCAATCAATTCTAAGGACAAACTTCTTATGAAAACAGTTCTAATTGTGGAAGACGATCCTACTAATATTAAAGTTTTCTTAAAGATTCTGACCAAGCGAGGCGGCTTAGCCGTGAAACATACTGAAAATGTGGAAGAGGTGCTTCAACTTGCCAAATCTGGAGAGGTAGATATCATTCTCATGGATGTTTCTCTGTCCAACAGTCACTATCAGGGCAAGGCGGTTAATGGCATCCAAATCACTCAAATGCTGAAAGCAGAGTCCCAAACGGCTAAGCTGCCAGTTATCCTGATCACAGCCCACGCCAGGGAGGGCGATCGCGAAAATCTTCTTGAACAAAGCGGAGCAGATGGATACATCCCCAAGCCAGTGATCGATCAGCAAGAGTTTTTGGCGCAGATCCTGGCAATGCTTCCCAAGGATTGACCGGAAGCTTTCGCTTTCAAGACAGAAGACAGAGGGCAAAAAGCTCTTCCGTTCTAAAAAGCTGACAATGTTAGATAGTTGCTCAAAAATTTGGGAGATTTTGTCTTTTGCTCTGAGCGAATGCACTTTGACCGAGACGACCTATAACCAGGAAGGCTCCATTTCCTTTCAAGACGACTTATGCAACCAGTAGATCAAGCAGACCCTCAAGGAAGCATAGAACCAGAAGCTACGTGACCAAGAGTGGAAACGATAGCTACTGGCTCATTCTTTAGCTAATTATGGCAGCTTTTGTTCTAGCCGACATTATGCGCCCAGACTTCTCCCTGGGTATTGATGACTAGTATCCGGTTACCCATGGAAAATACATACTTGGCTGGCACACCCAGAGTGGCGACGGGAGGCCCTGGTATGCGATCAGCATTGCCTATGTTACTACCAACATCATGTGCCCAGACCTCTCCCTGGGTGTTGATGACCAGTATCCGATTGCCCATGGAAAATACATACTTGGCTGGCACACCCAGAGTGGCGACGGGAGGCCCTGGTATGCGATCAGCATTGCCTATGTTACTACCAACATCATGTGCCCAGACCTCTCCCTGGGTGTTGATGACCAGTATCCGATTGCCCATGGAAAATACATACTTGGCTGGCACACCCAGAGTGGCAACGGGAGTCCCAGGGATCTGATAAGGATTGCTTATTCCACTAGCAGCAACGCCAACGTTAACCACAATGTTGGGGGTGAAATCGCCAAACCAGGCAATCTCTTCCTGGAGCATGCGCCATTGGCAGTTGTAAGTTCCCGGTTTTGAGGGGGCAGTGGCTGTGAAATTGAAGGTCACTTGAGAGCCTGGTGGCACCGAGTTAGGTACCTCCACACGGCCTGATTTTCCTCCCAGCCAAATGAGATTATCCTGTGGGTTCTGCGATCCCAAACGGTAAGGATTCTGACCACTGCTAGTCCAAGTGCTGGTGCCAGTGTTCTTCATGGTCACTGACATGTTGTACCGCTGACCTGGTTGCATAGAAGTAGGCACTGACTGGGATACGAATGCTGCTGCATTTGCCCCAGTAGAAGGAGGCGTGCCAACATTCACTACCACAGGTACTGTGGAGTAGCTACCTCCCCAATCTGACCCGTCTTGAGCCATACGCATCTGGAAGTAGTATGTACCAGGAGTTTGGGGAGATTTAATTGGAAAACTAAAGGTGACAAGGGAGCCTACAAGGACTTCATAGGGAATAGGGATACTATGAACTTGCCAAGTGTCTCTAACGTTTGAATCTATTGGTTCAAGACGTGGAGGATTTGTATCGTTTGATGACCAAGCAATGGAACCAATGTTGTGCATTATAACAGTGACTTGCTGTGTTTGATTCGGTGCTATGAATGTTGGAACGTCTTGACTTATCAAATTAGCTGCTTTAACTGGTGTCAGTAATGGCTGATTTACTGCATCGACTGGAACAACATCTGCTTGCTCAGATTGAGGCGTTACCCTGACGTTTTTTACTGACTGCTTGCTATAGCGCCAATTGTAATAATGATTACCTACATTCCCCATCTCCACGCGGAAGCCAGCCGAGTTTCTTGGTGTGTAAGTAAGTACTCGACGTTCAAACGCCTGAATTAAAACCCACTTAGTGGCATCGCCTACTTTCGTATGGCACCAGTAAGCATCAGATATTGGTAAGCCGACTTCTTTGGCCTCCCAATTGCTAATCATCGGTGAACTAAAGAACTCTTTGAATACATCAGCAACATTATATTCAACATAAATTTGATTACCACTTTTATTCGCAGTCGGATATCTCCGATATATATCGCTGTACTTGACTCTTCGTACATCCGTTGGCTTATCTCCATACTTTGAAGCATCTGCAAGTTCTGCCTCTGACATAAGGCTCCAACTCCCGTTTTGCTCAATCTTAGTCTTAACCTCTTGATTGCTCAAATTGCCTGTTTGAGAATTTGGTTTTGGATTATTAGGACGTGCTACATTACGAAAACCTACATACGTAGGCGCAGTGCCACTACTATCACCTGCTATAGGTTGCGATGCTAATGTGTTATCAGGATAAGATTGATAATTGGTATCTCCAATTTGGATTTTTCCAGAAATCATTTCTTGCACTAACAATCCATTAGTAACAGTTACAACTTGTGGGTTATTTGGCTCGATACGTTTCTCCATCCTAGCTTTGTCAAAATATTGTACTAGGCGCTTACCAGATGGGCTATCTTCATAAGGTTCGTCTTTGCCTGGGGAATTAGGTAAAGGGCCCCACATCCAACTTCGTTCTACTTGCCCTTCTGATACTGGAAAATCTGCTCCCCGCCATTGATTTTCAAAGGAGGTATCGGCGAAGATAAATTTGTTATCCCAGCGGTAGTTAGAGTCTAATACTTTGGTATATTCATTGAGGATATTAGACAGAGAACTAATGTCATAATCATCTTTGGGATACCATCGATATAAGCACAAAGCGCGTATTTTCAGGGAATGGTATGGTTTGATATTCCAATCATTAATTTCCTTATAGGCTGCACTCACCCATCCACTAAAATTAGCCTGCTTGTTCCAATATTCACCATTGCGCCTTGTTTGATCTGTTTCCGTAATGTACACCGGAAGAGACTTAGCCCAATCAGGAGTATTGTTGAGATAATCCTGATAAATTTTAAACTGATTAGAAAGGTTTTTTTCATTGTCCATTTTGGTATTAGCTGTAATTTTTTCTGGATGAGCACCATCATCCTTATCATGATTGTTACCTCCCTGCGTGTAAACATGAAGTGCTATACCATCTGCCATTCCATTTTTACCCACCTCAGTCAGTATTTGTTTGTAATATTCAACCCAGTCAATATCTAAAGATGGATTTTGGGTTATGAAGCGAGCCCACGCTGCAACTGCCCCAGGCAAAACCTGATGCTCTTCACTAGCTGCCTTAATTCCATTACGACAATCTTTAAATATGGAAGCATAGTTAGCTGGAGTAATTGGTTCAGGAGTTACTTTTGTACCATCTAATTTGAATCGAGGCCATTCGACATTGAGGTTCATTTCGTTACCAATAATCCAGATATATGCGCCTTTAGATGCGGCTACATATTTCTTAACCCAGTCAATAAATAGCTGATAATTCTCTTTTAACGGTAAAGTTCCCCCTCCTGTATCTCTTTTTGAGTCATAAGCAGAGTCCCAATTGAGCCTAACAATTACTCCATAACCCCTTGTTATCCACTCAGTAAAGGGTTTCTTGGTAGTCTGGTCATTACCTGTAGGGTTCTTAATATCTAATTCAGCTTTATAGTACTGCGGCAATACGACCCATCCCTTATTCTTCATCACATTATCTTGTTCTTTTTCCAATCTATGGTCATGAATGCCATAAATGTATTGAGAGATCATTACTAGTTCCTCTTCGTAAATTGTGCAGTAAATAGTTTCTTCACTGAATTGGTCTGTGGTGTGGCGGCCCACCCGTTAGTATTTAGTAGATGGGGGTTGACAACGATTAACCCCCACTAACTACTAACTGTAGCCACGACTTCAGTCGGCGAGATTCTCAAATTCGTAACTAGCAGCACCCACAATTTTCTGTCGCACAACCATTAAGCATTCTCGGTGGCGATTTTGCTACTTATTACAATCTCTTCCACTTCTGTTCCGGAAACTAGAAAATCGTTTTCTAGTTTCATCTACCTACAGTAATTAAAGAGCTATAGATGCCCGCTTTAAGGAAAACCTACCCAACCATAGCAGTCCAAAATTATTCGTGAGGACTCTGCTTTGCTAGCAGCTCACAACTCAAATAGGATTGCTATAGGTGTCAGTCACTAAACTAACACCGTGGCAAGTTCGTTGTCTGTAGCCTGTTCTGATAACACATGTTTGTGGTAGCTGAGATGAGTGACACTACGAAAATAAATTTTGTGGTATGTCTGGATAATTGGTCGTCATCTAAAGGCTAATTGCAGTGTGTTGGGTAAGAAGGTATATGTCGCGGCATCCTTCCCCCGAAAAACGGCTCGTGACATTATCCCAAAAGATGTTAAATTATCGGTTCTTTTGATGGCCTGCGACAGCTAACAGCTCAAACGAAGGGATTTGGAACGCATCAAAAGAACCAACGAACCCTCGCCCAATGGTTTCCAGATGCAAGCTGACTTCTCCTGGTATTTTTTTTGGGAGTGCGATATGGCTTCGCCGTGTCCTACGAATCGCATCTATCAACTGCTTTTGACCGCATCCCTTGAACGACCATTGAAAAATAGGGAGGCGGGAGTGAGAAAGTTTTGCTGTTGAATTTATATAGTCCAGAACTTGAGTTCCGCGCAGGATTTACGGTCTCAGGATACTATGCAGATTAACTACCGCACCAATCACTGCGATCGCTGGTGCCCCAAAGTCGGTTTTTTCTACTTGCTCGACGATTGTGGCCAACCTGCCAATGAGTTCTTCTTGTTCTGGTCGAGTCCCCCAACGAACCAAAGCCACTGGCGTTTCTAAACTCAATCCAGCGAGGAGCAGCTGTTCTACAATATAGGATAGGTTGTGAACACCCATGTAGATGACAATGGTTTCGGAACCGTGGGCGATCGCACCCCAGTTCACACTAGGGCGATACTTACCAGCAGATTCATGACCTGTAACAAAGGTGACAGACGAACTATAAGATCTGTGGGTTAAAGGAATCCCTGCATAAGCTGGGGCGGCGATTCCCGAAGTCACTCCCGGCACTACTTCTACCGACACCCCGGCACGTACCAAGTCTTCCATCTCTTCCCCACCACGACCAAACACAAAAGGGTCGCCTCCTTTGAGGCGCACGACAATTGCCTGAGTTTGTGCTTTTTCGATCAGTAGTTGAGTTGTCTGTTCCTGTAACAGAGAATGACGCCCCATGCGCTTACCCGCGTCAATTTTTTCT